>NZ_JAQIBL010000257.1 GCF_027859075.1 Oceanispirochaeta sp.
CTGTTAAAAGGGGAGCCTCCCGGCCCTTCATGGCATTGATGAAGTTATAGGTTGCATTTCTGAATCCTGAGGACCAGTCAGATTCCAGATCTTCATAATGATTCCATTTTGAGCCGTTAAAATGGCTGAGAGCCGGTCCGGTTCGGAGTAAGCCTGTCGCCCTGTTGACCAGAATAATTCCTTTGGAACCGGTTATTTCGAACCATTCATCATTGGCATAGTAATCAGAAGGCATATCCATATCCCAGCAATGAGTATAGTCACAGCTTCCGTATTTAATGCCGTCTTTGTATTTCCATATGATATTGGCGGGACAGTCGACAATTCCGTCGGCCGAGTCGATCCAGGCTGAGACCCGGTCAATATCGCCCATAAGATACCAGGCGACACACCACATATGATGTCCGTGATCAAAGGTCTGCATACCCCGGCCCTCAATGTTTTCCTGCATCCGCCATTCCCAGGTACTGGGATCAATATCCCATCCGCCGGATGAGCCACTGATGAACTTTATCCGCATATTGATCGGCTCTCCGATGGCTCCGCTGTCTATAAGTTCTTTTGCTTTTTGCAGAGGAGGGTAGAAGATGTAATTTTCAATAACCTTATAGACTCTGTCCAGGTCTTTTACGGAGGTCAGCATTCTATCGGCGCTGTCCAGGCTTATGGTCATCGGTTTTTGTACCATTATATGTTTACCGGCCGCGGCAGATTCAATAACCAGAGTCTCATGAAGCTTTTGAGGGGTTAATATTTCGATGGCATCAATCGCAGGGTCCGCTATCATTTCCCGGTAATCTTTATAATACTTCACGGCTCCCCATTCTTTCTTTTTCGCCAACCCTGTTGCTTCGTTTCTGGTTGACACACCATAGATTCTCGCTTCCTTATGATCTTTGTATCCAAGAGCATGGAGATCAGAAATTCTTCCCAGTCCAATGAGTCCTACATTTATCTTGTCCATTTTTACAGTCCTATCCTATGTTTTTCCTGTTGTACTGATTCACACCAGTTTCCGACGTTCCAGTTTCCAAATGCACCCAGTCCTCCCAGTTCATGATCCCCGCTGTAAACAGGAATAGAAACAAGAGATAAACCTTTATATTGATAGGCCGACTCCAGGGCCTGATTTAGTTGATTGATTGATGATCCTCCATCAAATGATGCGACCCCCTTGAACGCAGCTGCCAGTTGGAGATAATCAACCTCAACGGAATCATTTGTTGCAAACTCTTTGCCGTATTGGGCCTGCTGCAAACCACTGATGGCGGCCATTTTTCGGTTGTCAAGAAGTACAATCATTCCCTGTACTCCGAATTGAACTGCATCAAGAAGAATCTGTGGATTCATCAAAAAACTGCCATCCCCGGTAAATGCTATGGAATATTCCTTCTCCTCAGCCATGGCATAGGCAAGGAGAGCCGATACGGCAAAACCCATATAGGAAGATCCTGTATCCGTATATGTTTTACGGGGTACATTATCCCTGACCAGTTGAAAGCCATTGGCCTGTACATCTCCCGCATCAAATATTTTGACAGCCTTCTTCCCGTCGGCAAAGCTGATGATCTGGTCTAGGGCGGCAGGTTGAGTCAGAAGGGCTCTCCCCCACTTATCATCCTGAAGAACCGGATTGTTAAATCTTTTTTGTCTGAATTCGTCCCATTCCTTTCTCTTCAATTTACAGCGGGATATCCATTCTTGTTTTCCGGATACTATATTCTCTTCTCTTTCTTCCATTATTGAATTCAGTTGTTTAAGAATCTCACCACAGTCAGCTAAGAGAGGGAGGGTTTTATTGTATTGAAGAGCATCTTCCCATCGGGTATTTATGTTTATTATCTGCTGTGTGTTTTTCCATGCCGTTCCTGATGAATCCCATTGGCAGACTCCTCTGGCTCCCAGAACTATAAGGAGTTCGCAGTTTTCCATGGCATAGTTACCCGATATAGACCCTTTTGAGCCTCCCACAGTCATATTTCTTTCATGATTGCCGGGGAGTAAACCCGGAACCTGGGGACCATGAACATAAACAGCCCCTGAAAGTTCAATAAACCGGGAGAGAACCGGGGGATCAATATTCCGGGCTCCACCTCCGGCTTTCACCGTAATCCTGGAATATTGTCTTATTAAATCTACAGCGGCTCTGCATCCATCCTTATCGGCCCGGGCGGCTGACGGGAACCTGGCAGGAACTGGAAGTTCCTTCAGGTTCATGTTCTCCATGATCTTTCCCTGGACATTCATGGGAAGGAGCATGAAAAATGGGCCTTCTCTCATGGGGTTGAAAACCGTGTTGTATCCCCATTTTAAAGCTGTAAAAAGTGCTTCGGGAGTGTTCAGGGAGTAAGATCCGCCCATGGCTGAAGTGATCCTGAGAAACATATCCTGCTCTCTGTTTGCTATCTGCTGCATGTTCGGGCCTTCATTATGAGTTGTTTCATCTCCAAAAATGTAGTAAACCCCCAGCCCGTTTGACTTCGGGACAAGAGAAGCTGCAAAGGCTTGTAGAGCACCGGGGCCAATAGAAGTAAAAACCGCTGCATATTCACCATACTGCCATCTAAGCTGAGCAGCCGTATGTGACGCCTCTATCTCATTCCGGACGTTATACACCTCCACGAGGCCTTTCTCCTGATACACACGGAGGACTTCACCCACATCTGTTGTACCATGACCGAATATACCGACAAATTTCCGTACTCCCTGATTCAACAGTCCCAGGACCAGAGCCTCAGACAGGGACACATCCTGAAACTGTTTCAGAACCGCGCTATCCAGTGCGGATCGGAGAGAACCTGCCTTTTTGATCTTAACGGCTCGTTGTATTCTTTCTTCTAGATGATTACTCATTCTTACTCCTTTACAGCACCCATAGAAAGGCCGTGGATGAAATGTTTTTGCATAAATATAAAGAGGAGAAGGGTTGGTATAGTTGCCATAAGAGCTCCGGCAGCCTGGTTCCCCCAGGCTAATCCATACTGGCCCCGGAGCTGCAGAATCCCCATCTGTATGGTCATCCTGAATTCTGATTTAATCAGAATCAGTGGCCATAAAAAATCATTCCAGATCCAGGTAAACTGAAGGATGATCAGAGCTGTCAGTGAGGGCCGGGCCAGGGGAAGCATGATGCGAAAAAGAACCTGCCAGTCATTACATCCATCCAGCATGGCCGATTGTCTCAGAGAATCGGGAATGTCTCTAAAGAAATTGGTCATCATAAGGGTACATATTGGTATTCCGAAACCCAC
>NZ_JAQIBL010000258.1 GCF_027859075.1 Oceanispirochaeta sp.
ATGAACGAGATAAAACAGATTGACTGCAAAAGCCGGGAGTACCCCGCGTTGTTAAGGCAGATTCAAGATCCTCCCGAAATTCTGTATTACAGGGGTGAGTGGAATCCGGAGCTCTTCACAAACAGCGCCAGTGTGGTCGGTTCCCGGAAGATGACCCGTTACGGTGCCACCATGACGGAGCGTCTGGTCACCGGGATAGCCCGGGAGGGAATCACGATTGTGTCGGGATTTATGTACGGCATCGATGCCCTGGCCCATGAATCGGCTGTGAATGCCCCGGGTCGGACCATGGCGGTCATGCCCTGCGGGATCGGGAGAATACACCCGGAATACCAGAAAAAGCTGTACGACCGGATACTCGAAACGGGGGGATTGATCCTTTCCGAGTATCCCGGAGATACGCCGCCGGCCCTCTGGACCTATCCCCGGCGGAACAGGATTGTGGCGGGACTCTCTCCCCTGCTGCTGGTGATAGAAGCAGGGCTCAAAAGCGGCGCCCTGATCACCGCACGCATTGCACGGAAGTACAACAGGAAGATCTATGCTCTCCCCGGCCCCCTGACAAGCAGCGTCTCCCAGGGTACGGCTCTTCTGATCAAACAGGGGGCCTTCCTTGTGACCGAGGAGTCAGACATTTTGAAAGAGTACGGAATCTTTCCGGGACGGGAGATGCTCAAAAATACAGGAAAAACAAAACAGGGTCTGAATAAGCTGCAGAGAGCCATACTGGACCAGATCTCAAGGGAAGGCATGACAGCAGATGATATTTCAAGAGCTTTGAGTGTTCCCCCCTCCCGGATCGGGGCGGAACTGACGGTGCTGACACTGAAACAGAAACTCAGCTATCAGGAAGGTTTCTATGTTCTGACCGTCCCCTCTGCGACGGGAGGAGTCTTATGCTGATCAAGGTGACCTCTGTCTCTTTCTCCGGACTGAATACCATCAAGATTGATGTGGAGGTCAACATTGCTGATAAGGGGCTCCCCTCCTTTGATCTGGTAGGCATGCCCAACAAGGCTGTGGGTGAGAGCCGGGAGAGAGTCCGAACGGCTCTGGTTAATGCGGGATTTTCTTTTCCTTTGAGGCGGATTACGGTCAATCTGGCTCCCGGGGATGTCCCTAAAAACGGAGCTTTTTACGATTTTCCCATTGCTCTGGGGATACTGTCGGAGATAACGGGGTTTCATATTCCCGAAGGCTCTTTGTTTTTCGGTGAGCTCTCCTTGGACGGATCCCTGCGGCACACAAAAGGCGCCCTCCTGGCGGCCCTTTTTGCCAAGGAGATGGGCTTGAAGTCAGTTTTTGTACCGGAAGAATCAGCCAATGAAGCCTCAATTGTCAAAGGGATACAGGTCTACCCGGTGAAGGATCTGAGCCAGATTGTTCAGTTTTTCAATGACCAGTGTACTCTCGAACCGGCGGTCTACATGTCGAAAACCAGGGAGGAAATCAGCACGGTGGAGTTTGATATGTCAGAAGTAAGCGGTCAGGAGCAGGCAAAAAGAGCCCTGGAAATTGCCGCGGCGGGAGGACACAATGTGCTGATGGTAGGCTCTCCCGGGTCGGGAAAGACCATGCTGGCCAGGGCACTGCCGGGAATACTCCCCCTGTTGAGTGAAGAGGAGTCTCTTGAGGTGACAAGAATCTACTCCAGCGCCGGAAATATCCCGCCGGGAGGATCTCTTATTATCACCAGGCCCTTCAGGTCACCCCATCACATTATCTCCCAGGCCGGACTGGTGGGGGGCGGTTCCCATCCCCAGCCGGGAGAGATCAGCCTGGCTCATCGGGGCATCCTCTTTCTGGACGAGTTCAACGAGTTTCCCCGCCCCATCATAGAAGCCCTCCGGCAGCCTCTGGAAGATGGTAAACTGACCATATCCCGCAGTCTGGAACGGGTGACCTATCCTTCCCGTTTTATCCTGATTGCAGCGGCTAACCCCTGCCCCTGCGGATTTCTGAACGATGAGACCAAGGACTGTGTCTGTTCTCCCCGGGAGATTCAACGCTACCGGAAAAAGCTCTCAGGGCCGATTCTGGACCGGATCGACCTTCATGTGGATATCCCCGTGGTGGATATCAGAAAGCTGGCGAGGTCCATGGAGAGGGGTGACCGGAAAGAGACCTCCAGCCAGATCAGGGATCGTGTAGCTCTGGCCCGGCAGATTCAGCAGAAGCGTTTCTGGGATGACCCGATTCAGACCAACTCTGAAATGAAAAACAGGCAGATCAAAGAGTATATAAACCTGAAACAGGGTCCCCGGAACATGCTCAATGACGGGGCAGAAGTCTTTCAGCTCTCCGCAAGATCCTACCTGAAGATGCTGAAACTATCCCGGACCATTGCCGATCTGGAGGGGTCTGTGACCATCCGAGAGGAACATGTGGCCGAAGCTCTGCAGTACCGGCCGAGGATTATGGAATGAGTGTTCCGAAAGGGGAGAAAAACCGGGATAAAATAGAACTGGGAATAAAGGGAGAGTGTCTGGCCGAAGAGTATTTGAAAGACAGGGGCTATGAGATTGTCAGCCGGAACGAGAGGGTCGGTCATTCGGATATCGATATTCTGGCCCGGGAGGGCGAGGTTTTAGTCTTTGTGGAGGTCAGAACCAAATCAGATGGTGACAGAGGAATGCCTGAAGAAACACTGACAGAGAGAAAGCTGATCCGAATGAAAAAGACGGCAGAACTCTATATTGCCTTTCACCGTTACCAGGGGGCTGCCAGGATGGATGGTATCTGTCTCATTTTAAACAAAGAGAATGAGATTCACCACTTCAAGCATTACAGGGGTATAGGTTAGTCTGTGGAGAGCTCCGGAATATCAATGCCTCTATCAGGTAAAGTAATGGTCAGGTAATATAGGAATAATTGCCAACACAACATATATGTTGTATGATAAGAAAGGATTGCATGACCGGAAAAAAAATAATGAAAGTTTTAAAGAAACATGGATGGTACCTTGAACGAATAACAGGATCCCATCACATATTCTACAAAGAAGGATTCCGGTCTATAGCTGTACCTGTTCATGGTAAAAAGGATTTGGGACCAGGATTACTCAAGGCAATATTCAGACAGGCAGGATTAGAAAAGGATGAGTTATGAATTACAAATGTCGTCTTAATCAGGAAGAAAATGGATATTATGTAGAGTTTCCTGACCTTCAGAATGTTTTTACCGAAGGGAATACAATGGGTGAATCCCTAATGAATGCCTATGAAGCATTAAACGGCGTACTGGAAGTAGACGTTTCCCATGGGTTGCTCCCTCCTCCCCCATCTGCAGAAGGGGAGGATCTCTATCCCATTGAAGTTGCCCCTCATGTAGAAATTGCCATTCAGCTGCGTAACTTGCGAGGAATACGCACACAGAAGAGTATTGCCGAAAAACTGGGATTGTCTTATCAGGCATACCAAAGGCTGGAAAACCCAATAAAGGGGAACCCGACGATTAAAACCCTGGAAAAAATAGCGAAAGCTATGGGACAAAACCTGAAAATAACGTTAAGCGCGTAAGCCAACCAGTCAGGGATTGGAGCGGAACGCCCGGTTCAGGTTCTATGTGAATTCAAAGCCCGCCCAGCTTGGTGAGGGACTGTATAGGCGCCGTTCAACTCCTTCCACCTGGTATTGAGCCGGTGAATCTGAAGAGTATTCACGGTCAAGTTGCCGATGACGCCACAAGATGTTCGGGTTCATTCAACACAGTTTCTTCACTGTCGGTAAAAATACTCTCCGATATGATTCTGCTCGTTATGGAATCAAGATAGGTGGTCAGTGTTTCATTCAACTCTGTAAATTCCGGCCAGAGTGTTTCATCCACAAAGGATCTGGAAATTTTGACCATTACGGTTGTGCGCCGTTGCCTGGTGTATCGATAGGGGTTGAGTCCATACCTTCTAAGCAGAGCGATAATGAGCTTCCTGGACCACCCATTGGTCATTGAAAATTTGTATTCCACGGGAGGATCATTCTCCTGCAGATCTGAAAGTTTTCTCTGTATCCCTCTCTTTCAATATCCGGGTCAGCTCCTCAGGGTCAAAGATTTCCGGTTCATAAGGATCTCCCCAGGGTGTCATTCCCGACTCAATCATATTCCTGAAACCGGGGAGTCCCCCACAGTTTTCAGGAGGAGAATTCCCTTTTCCGGCAAGGCAGACAATATCATCAGCGTCGGTATAGCTGTCGTACTCTTCAATTTTTTCAACGACTATCCCGACACGCCAGTCGTCTCCGAAATCGTATGTATACTTCAAGACCTGCCTGGGACGTGTCAGAAGGTCATCAATCATAAACCTCTCTTCATCCTCCTCCTCCCCTTCACGCGTCGTTGCGGGGGAAACGTAGCGTGTTTTATGCTCATCAGAAAACATATGAAGGTGTTCATCATCCCAGTTAAAAGCAGTTTGTATGATGCTATGAAGATCATCCAGGGTGCAGTTTCCCGGGAGGCGCAGGCGTCTCCAGACCGGTGGGCGGGCTCCCGTCAGGGTCATTTTGACGGTATACACCGAAGGCAGATATTCGGGAAAGAGTAAATTATCCAATAATTTCTCCTGCTGCAGACGGAGTTCTTTTAAATAGTCCAGGGTGTTCACTTTTCTCTCTTCCGGCAGAACCACAGGTTCCATGGTTTCCAAAAGAATAGAATCGATTTCGCGGGTAAAGTGCAAAAGCTGCTCCATTCCCTCTTCGGGAATTTCATCTGCATAAACACCGTATTCACCTAGATTTCTCAGCCAGGAGGTCAGATCATCGCTGAGCCTGAGGGCGGCTTCCCGTATCGCACCAGTTTGCTGATCCATAAAAACATTGTATGTACTTTTCAGCACTTTTATCTGTTTTTTTAGTGCATCCTGAAATGGCTGTTCAAATTCTTCGACTGCTATTCGGTGCTCTTCAGGCAAGTCCCTCAATATCCGTTCGCTGACGGTTTCAATACTGCAGTTATGATGAAACAGGGCATCGAGTATGAAGGCTTGAATGATCAGCTCATTGAACCCCAGATGCATCTGATGTAGCACTTCATCCATGTCGGAGGGTCTCCGTTTGATGTTGAAATTGTTACTGGGAAAGGAATTGGAAAACAGTGATAAGCGTTCCCAGGGCAACAAATTCGATGCTGCCAAACCAGAACATCTGAGAAAAACGCTTGTCCACCTGCTCAAAACGCTTATCCATATTTCCTATAAGAATATCGAATTTTTCATTCTGGTACCCTTAGGCCTCGACTACCCTTCGGCCTCGAGTATGAAAATCACCCCCTTAGGCCTCGAGAAAGAAAACCACTAAGGCTCTAAACCCTTCGGCCTCATATGATTAACCACCGAGGCTCTCAATGAGCCTCGGTAGAACAGATGAATACTGCCTTGGTACCCTTCGGCCTTAACAGAAATAACACCGAAGCCCTAAACGGGCTTCGGTAGGGCAATAAACACTAAAGCTGTAAATCAGCTTCTGTAGTACCAAAACCATAGACCTTAAATTGCAATGCACGCATTGCTGGTACCCTTCGGCCTCTATTAAATAAATCACCTAAGCCCTTAACGGGCTTTGGTAGAGCAAAAAAACTTGACTCCTTAGGCCTCGGAGGAAAAGGGATGACTTTTTTCTCCTCAAGCCAATCAACAAAGTGGTCTTTGATATAATTAACAATAGCTTGCTCTTCTTCTTTCACTTGGGCTTCTCCCATGAGTTATCTCCTATTTTAGTTCTGTTTCCATAGTATTGACAAGCGTAATGACCCTGATGATTCAAAATAGAAGTCAACTTCCTTAAAAAATCCGGCCCTCGCCGCAGGCGGAGGAGAGCCCCCTAAATCTTCAAAATATAAAAACATGACTGTTTTTCTAGAGCTTGCTTTTCCCCGGCAGGCTTCTAAAAGCCCTGATCAGCCTCTTGTTATCCTCTTTGGAACGGACGGCGATGCGGATGCAGTTTTTCTGTTCAAACCCTTTTTTGCCCCGCAGGTCTTTTAAGAAGATGCTGTGTTCCTTGAGGATGAAGTCTACCAGCCGGGTTGTGTTGAATCCTTCCACATCACACAGGAAGTAGTTAGCCTGAGAGCTGTGCGGGGTCAGCCAGGGGATGGTCTCGAGTTTTGTGAAGAACCGGTCCCTCTCATCGGCGATTTTCCGGCAGCTTTTGATGTAGGAGTTCTCATATTTACTGTAGATCTGCATAAAAAACTCCCCAAAGGAGTTGATGTTCCAGATGGAGATCCGTTTTTTAACCTTTCCCAGGAGTTCTTTGTCGGATGTGGCCATGATTCCCAGTCGGATTCCCGGAACCCCGTAGCTCTTGCTGATGCTCTTGATGACCACCAGATTGGAGTACTTTTCAAGATTTTCGTTGCTGATGATGCTGTTTTCAGGGCCCCCGGTTGAAAAGTCCACAAAGGATTCATCCAGCATCAGGCGTTTGTTCCTCTCTTTAAAGCTGTCCAGGATCTCATAGAGGTCATTCAGGGGGATGAAATTTCCCGAAGGGTTGTCCGGATTGATCAGCACCAGGGTGTCCACACTGTCGGACCACCGGATGATCTGCTCTTTGCCATAGGCAAAATTCTCATCTTCCACCTGGAAGAGAACGCTCTTCGTGCTCTCATGACGCTCGGCGTACTCATTGAAGCTGGGCAGTATGAAACCGACCTTCTGATCCGACAGAACCCCCATCAGGGCATTGATAAGCTCGGCGGCGCCGTTCCCGGTGAGGATGGAGTCCTCCCGGATGCCGAACATGCGGGAGGCCAGGAGGTTCTGGGTGGCCAGACCCGAGGGGTAATCCCTCAGCAGTGGATTGAAGTTGTGCATTATCTCCTTGATCATGTTTTTTTTGGGAAAGTAGGGATTGACCAGATAGCAGAAGTCCAGGAGGTTGGGGAAACGCCAGTACCCGCCGAAGCGCTGCTGCATAAGGGTCAGTTTTGTCTCATCCGCAAAGAGAATCTCCGCATTGCTTAAGTCCTGCTTGTCGTTTATTTCATACCAGAGAGAGCTGTCTGCCAGGATGCAGGCCTTGAGATCGGACTTGTTGATAAAATTGATGTCTCCAAGAACCTGGTTGCAGTGCTTTTTGCCCCCCCCGGACTGAACGGCGGCACTTAGAAAAGGGATGTAACTCTTGGTTATAAATTTTTTGGAAAACTTGTAGATGTTCACCCTCTTATAATAATTTTTCGAGTTTTTATATTTGAAATCTGATGGGGAGATAAACCGCTGTATGGAGTGATCCTTAGCGATTTCGATGACCCGACTATCCATCCAGGGCTGGTGGTGGGCTGCGAGAAAACAGTTAGCCGCCTCATCCTTCAGGAGCGCCTCGATCACCCCTTTTTCAAAAATCAGGTTGCTCTCCAGCAGGATCGTATCCTCTTTCTGGAACTGCTCCCTGGTCCTGTACAGGGAGGAAAGCTTGTTGGTGCTGTCGAAGTCCCGGTTGTAGACATATTCTACGGCTGTGCCCTTGTAGTTCTTGCCGATGAGGTTTTCCACATCCTCTCCCTTAGAACCAACCACCAGGATGATGCGGCTCAGGGAAAATTGAATCAGAATATCCAGATTCCTCTGGATGAGAGTTTTTCCCAGGAGGGGAACCATACATTTTGTCTTATCCTGGGTGAATTCTGCCAGTTCTTTGCCCATTCCGGCGGCGAGAATCAGTGCTTGCATAAAATTTCCTTCCTAATAATTTAAGATGCCGGATGACCTGCCTCTCTGCAGGAGAATGCTCATAAAGCCAGCGGACTGTTGCGGTTATGAAGGCTGTATCGTGTTTATCTTCATAGTATTTTATATTATACTTGGATTCTTTGTGTAAGCAAGTTCAATCCCTGATACCTAGTGAGGTGATTTATGATTCATGATTCCCAGAAAGAAAAAGACCCTTTCCACTGGCAGACGGCTATATCCTACAAGACGAAGGACCGCATTGTGGTGAGAGGATATGATATTAATGAACTGACGGGAAACCTGGATTTTGCCTCCATGGCCTGGCTTACCTGGATGGGAAAACTCGCTTCAGAAAATGATACGAAGATGATCAATGCCTTTCTGGTCTCCCTGAGTGAGCATGCCTTTTCACCGTCTTCGGTGTCCTCACGGTTTGTCCGCTCCGGCGGCGTCCCCCTCAATGTGGCAGTGGCGGGAGGGGTGATGACCATGGGAGAGAGGCATGCCTCGGCAGATATCCCGGCGAACATGTTCCAGAAGGCTGTCATTGAGGCCCGGTCTGAAGGGATTTCGATTCCTGAGAAGGCTTTGAGCCTTGTGAAAGAGTACAGGTCACAGAAACGGATCATCAACGGATACCACCATCCTCAGCATATAAAAGATCCCCGGGTGGACCGTCTTCTTGAAATCGCAGAGGAACTGGGACTGGAGGGTGATCATCTTAGTATGGCTCTGGAGATCCAGGGGGCCACCAAAGAGGTGATAGGAAAAACTCTATATCTCAATGGCCCGGGGGTGATTGCGGCGATTGCCTCGGACATGGACATGACCCCCGAGCAAATCAAGGGTCTGTTGATCCTCTCCCGGACGGTCTCTCTGGTGGCTCACAGCACAGAGGAAAATCAGAGGGAGAAGGCCTGGCGGGCTTCCTCGGGTTCCGACATCATCCAGCCACTGGATCTCTCCCTTCAGAAACCGGAGTATTATGACGGCCCTGAAGACAGGAAATTAGAGGAGTGAGATTATTGCTGAACCGGGACCTTT
>NZ_JAQIBL010000259.1 GCF_027859075.1 Oceanispirochaeta sp.
TATAGAGGCGAAGGGACTTGAACCCCTGACCGACCGGATATGAGCCGATTGCTCTACCAACTGAGCTACGCCTCCGTAACGCTTGCGTAATATAACCTATTCACGGAAAATTTGTCAACATCGACCCAAACTTTTTTTTATCAAAAGGTCCTCTGTATTAAATCAGATTCAGCTCCTGGGCTTTGAGTACTATTTCGTTGTTCCAGTAGTTCTTGCGGAAGAAGTTATGCTTCATCTGCTGGCTGTCAAAGCGGCCCGCCCGGGTCTGCAGGAGTTTGAAGGCGTGGCTTACCAGAGACTCGTGGGGTTCACTCACCTTTATCCCGGTCTGCTCGATTACCTCGGCGGCATAGAGGAAGTAGTAATACCCGAAGGGCTGCTGATTATAGGCCCTATCCATGCGGCACAGAGGTGACAGCCCCTCCCAGGCCCGCTCGGGTTCACCGTTTAGGCCGATCAGAAGGAAGTAAAACCCCCGGGCCTGATCCAGCAGGACATCCTCATAGAAGTCCTTGTCCGAAAGGCGGCCCTCGATCACACGGAAGCCGTCGAGCCAGCAGTCCATTTCATGGATAAACTGAGGTCTTTCATCGTATTGTTTAAAGGCTTCTTCCAGATAGCTGATCCCGATCTTCTTATCCCCCGACAGGTAGGCTGCTTCGGCCTTGAAATAGGCGGTTTCCAGATTTGAAGACTGGCGGGACAGAAGTTCGTCCGCTATTTTCTCACTGTGACCAAAACACAGGGATCTGGCCATCCAGGAGGTGATGACATGGGATTCTCTGGTCATTTTGTAGCGCTTGGCCAGGCTGCGGCCCTGTTTCAATTCTTTAAAAGCCTCGGAGTAACGGCCCAGTTCAAAGAGAATTCTTCCCTTTAAAAAGAGCTGAAACATCTGGGTTTCACGGTTCCGTTCTTTCTGAGCCAGGGGCATATGATTTTCAAGAGATCGGAGTGCGGAGGAGAGGTTTCCATAGAGGTAAGAGGAGAGGACCATCAGTTTACCGCTGATGAGTGAAGCCTCCCTGTCTCTCAACTGTTCACTGATGCGCTGGGCAATTTCAAAATAGTCCACCGAAGCCGAAAGTTTCCGCTGGCTGAGCATGGTGAGAGCCAGAGAGGTGTTGGCTCTAATCTCACCGTAGTGGTCACTGTTTTTCTGAAAGGCAAAAAGGCTCGCCTTGACGATGGTCTGAGCCAGTTCGGCGTCTCCGTTCTGTGCATGGTAATGAGCCTGCTGGAGGAGGAACTCTTCACTGCAGGCCCCCTGGGCTTCCATGAGAGAGAGGTAGCCCGCATTGATTTTTTCGGAGACCTCTTTCCTGGAATTTTGCAGGAGGGCACTTCTCAGGCGCCCGGCGTACTGAATGTTATGGAGTCCTTCCTGCTGAGTATGACTCAGGATGCGCTTATCAAAGAGTTTGGAATTCAGCAATTTTTCGGCCAGATAATTCTCCCTGATTTTCAACAGGTGATGGACAATGCGGTTCAGAATATCCAGACCAAAGTCGATGCTGCCCCGGTAGTTCAGGAAGTAAAAGAGACCGCTGAGAGAGCTGATCTGTCGGGCTTCCATTTCTCTACTGAGAAAGCGGGTAAAGTCTTCGGTCAATTCTTCCCGGTTAAAACCCTGAGTTTCTTCCAGAGCAGCCAGATTGATGGGGCGGCACCAGAGCCCTCCGGTGGAACCTAGAAAGCGAAGGTACCCCAGGTTTTCAAGACGTTTGAGGCGTTCTTCCACTTCGGGCAGTGAAACTCCCCTGGAGTGGAAAAAAATGAGAATTTGTTTTCGTGTCAGGAAAAAGCGTCCGGGCTGGCAGAGGGACAGTATTTCGATGGAGCATTTGTCCCGGTCAAAGAGATAGGCCTCGGCGGATGAAAGACCATCCCGGTAGTGCTGAATGCCCTCCAGGCGGTTCTGCAGAAAAAAGAAGAGGTTTATCAGGCGGGAGCCCTCGGATTTGTAGGCCTTCAACAGCTCATCGGGGCTCAGTTTCAGTTCGGGAAACACATCAGCCGCCTTGAGCCTGACATCCTGGTCAGACAGGGGAGAAATGGAGGCTCTCCGGTAGTTGCCCTCCAGCCCCTCGGGGAGGGGTTCCTTTGGATCCCCTGTGAGGATGAGAAATTTCTGCTGGGGAAAGGACTTTCTAAGGATGGCGATAAAGCGGCCGATCAGGGCTCTTGAATCCTCAGAAAAGAGTTCCGGATTTCGGATAATCAGGACAGGGGGTGTCGGATAGGTGTCCAGCTTTTTCAAACAGCCCTTCCAGTAGAGGAGAAAGGCATTGAAGAAATCAATTTCCACCTGATCGTAGTAATGTATATACCAGTCAGCTCTGCAGATATTTTGCAGGAAAATCATCTCTTCCGGCCATTTCTTTTTATTTTCAATGCTGAGGTACTGCTCCACCTGAGGCAGAAAACTCTTGTTTATAAAATGACAAAGCGGGTACCAGGGGTCCCAGAAATCCTGGGCTGGTTCAATGAGGAGAAAATCTTCGATCAGATGATGCTGATCTTCCAGAACGGAACGCAGCACATCCAGGGTTTCTTCCTGATCATTGGATACCATCACCATCCCGGGAGACTCATCCTGACGGTACAACCACTGGTTAATGTCGTTTTTCAAATCTGGAAGAAGGTCTTCCCGCTTTAAGAAGCGGTGATATCTTTTCTCGATGGAGAGCATCTTTTTCACTTTAATGTTCACAGGGAAGAGCTGGGAATACTCCTCCCGCCTGGCGGGTTCAAGATAATCAGAAAATTGATTCTGTACCGAGTCTTCCATCCAGACACAATTTTCAGTGGCAGTCGTCAATGAAAGACCGTGTAAATGTTGAACCAGATCGTCCTGTTGATGCCCGGCGGAGATGATGATACTGAAACCGCTTAAATGCTGCCTGTACTCGTCCAGAAGAACCTTAAGAGACTCTGCACATTCAAGAACATTGATGGCCGTCTCTCTGTAGAGTGCGGCAAACTGAAAGATATCTCCATCCTCTTCCAGAGGGGAGCCTCCCTTCTCATTGATCAGGGCAGAGGCTCGTTTCTCCAGACCTTCCATCCTGGAAGGATAGAGTTGAATCAGCTGTTTTTTATTTTCCAGTTTATAGTAAATGTAAAACATTTTTTCCTGTTAGTGATTTGGTGATGGTGTATTATATAATAAACCATGGGATATATAAAACATAATGGAAAAAAATATAAATCTGTAATTCTTCGTGTTTCCCGATCTACTGATTTTTCTGTCCTTATGGAACAATTTAATAATATGGACTTCACTGGATTTGATGATAATAAACTGGAGAACATACGGCACTCTCTTCTGGAACTCGTGAATAACTCCATCAGGGCGCACAAGGAACGGCAGGAAGACGCTGTGATAATTCTCCGGTTCACCATGACCCCTCAAGAACTGATTATCATTCTACAGGACAAGGGAGGAGGCTTTGATAAGAAAAGTCTGCCCTATGATATTGATCTGGATGTCAATGAAATTGATATCAATGACCAGTATTTTCTGGATTATAGAGAAAAGCATGGATATATCCGATTCGGAATGGGTCTTTTTATCACCAAAAAAGCCTTTGATACCTTTATTCTTAAATTTACGGCCTCCGACGGATCTTTGAATGATCGTTATGAAAAAGGAATATCCACGGGAACCTTCATTGAATTAAGGAGTCATATATGAGCATGAGTAAAGAAAGAACTGATCAGAGAAATCAGAGCTATGCAAAGGTTCTTCTGGATAACAGCCAGCCCGCTTATATCAGAGACATAAGCGCCCGGGGCTTCCGGGTCTATTCACCTGTCCCCCTCCCCTACAAAGAAGGCAGCACCATCACTTGTCTCATCATCCCGACAGACAGTGAGGGACAATCCTTTAAAATCAGTGGAGAGATTCGCTGGAACAAACTGGATGCCGAAGGTGAAGACATCATGGGCATTCTCATCAGCTCGTTTGAAGATAAAAAAGGAGAAAGCCTCTATCATTCATTGAATATGAGATTTTCAAAGAAAATTGGTTCTGTTTAATAACTGCAGATGTTTTTCTTTGCTTGACGGATATTCACCCTTACCCGTAAAATGGCATGACTCACAGGTGGTAATTCTGAGGTCAGAAGTTTGATCAGAGAATGAACAACCCCCAGGTATAGCCCCCATAAGGAGAGACTGATTGGAACTTAAAGTCAGGAAAAGCGGAATTGTTTACATCATCGATATTGAAGGTGAAATGGACCTCTATAATGCCTTTAAACTAAAAGAGTTGGTGGGAAAGATGCTGGAGAAGAGGATTTCTTTTTTCATAGTGAATATGGAAAAGGTTGAATACATAGACTCCAGCGGCATCGGTGCCTTAATATTTGTCAGTTCGGCATTAAAGAAGAAAAGTGCCCGTCTTATGATTACATGCGTCCATGGCTCCGTAAAAAAAGTCATTGAACTAACAAAATTGACAGGCTATTTTCCCATGAGAGAGACCCTGAAAGAGGGGATTCTGGAACTTCAAAGAGGCTGATGAATATGAAACAAATAGAGATAGATGAAAGCCATCCTCTGATGGATAAGGAAAATCTTTTTTATAAGGAGTTTCCCAGCGATTTCAGACAGATAAGGTATTTCACACTGCTCATCGTACAAAAGGCTCCACCCGAAATCAGGGAGATAAACCTTCTGGAACAGCAGATTTCCGAACTGATCAAGAATGCCGTAAAACATGGGAACCTCCAAGATCCTGCAAAACTGGTAAAGGTATGGTACACCTTTTCAGAAGATCAGGCCCGAATCATCATCGAAGATGAAGGAGAGGGTTTTAATGCCATTCAGGAATGGAATGATTTCAATACAAAAAGGAACGACTGCCTGAATAAGGAAGACTATGAGGCATTGTCGGAATTCGTCTCCTACAGAACAGAGAAAAGCGATGACAATGATGGCGGGAATGCCATGTTCGCGGCTCTGGAATACTGGAACAAGGGTGTAGTATTCACTCAAAAAGCCAACTGTGTCGCCGTTGGAAAGACCTTCCCCCGCAAGAATATGGGCATACAGCTGGATTAATAATATCCCGGAACGTGAAGCTGGTCTCCTTCACGGGGAACAGGGTCACCTGGCCAGTTCCTGATAGGCATCTCCCAGTCCTGAAGACTCCAGAGAGGGCCCTCTTTTTTCATATACATGACACCATCTATAAAGCCGCTTTCAGAAATCAGAGCCACCCGCAGCAGAGAATGCTCTCCCCTGAGTCTGAATGTTCCCAGGTAAAAACCCTCAATCTCTGGAGCGACCGGAAGAAACAGGACCAGCTCCTCCTGAAAGAGGGGGTGAGCATCCTCAGAAAGAAGTTCCCTGGCAATTCTGCCCTTCCGGTAGGTATTCAAAAATTCCCTCACCAGATAGTCGGCTTCTCTTTCTTCCAGAAGGGGTGACAGCGGGTCCACCGAAGCTCCGATGAGCAGACTTTCACTGAGAATATAGGCATGAGATTTTATCCTCTGGAGATGCAGAGGTCCTGTAAACTCAAGCTGCGGACCTGAAGGACTCTGGGTCTGCCTCTCTGATGTCTTTGAGTCCGAATCCTTCCCTTTGAGTGCAGTATCAGTCCGTTTCATGGTCAGTCCCGTATCAGAGGACTCCACAGGGACATCATTCGGCGGATCTCCATTCGCATCTTTCCTTTCCCTGGGAGTGCAGGAGGAGAGCAGAAAGAGGGTCAGGAACAGGAAGATGAATCTCATACTCATCTTTTTAACAGAAAAAACCCCTGCCGTCAAAGACCTGTTTTATGTATACTTGTTTTTATGAGAGAAGAAATCATACGTCATTTAAGTGAAGACTATACCGTTCCTGTGAGAGATCCTCTATGGAAACACATCTACCTGTCTCCGGGACTTCGAAAAATCATGTATCACCCGGAGTTTCAGAAACTGGGCCGTATCCGTCAGCTGGGACCTGCGTCCCTGGTCTATCCCGGTGCCACCCATACCCGATTATGCCACTCCCTGGGAGTCTTCTACCTGTCAAGACGGATTCTGAAGACCATCCTCTTTGCCGAGGCCTGCCCGGCTCACCTGACTCTGAGGGGAGTCAAGGCCTTCCTCTGTGCATCCCTTCTCCATGACATCGGTCACTTTCCCCATGCCCACTCCTTTATGGAACTCTCCCTGGCGGATCATGAGATTCTCTCTGGGAAAATCATCAAAGATTCGGGCATTTCCGAAATTATCAGGAATGAAATCGGAACCGATCCGGATCTGGTGGCGGCGATCATCGACAGCTCCATCCCGGCCGAAGGCAACAGGGAACTGATTTTTTTCAAGAATATTCTCAGCGGGGTACTGGACCCGGATAAGCTGGACTACCTGAACCGGGATGCCTATTTTTGCGGTGTTCCCTACGGAATGCAGGACATCGATTTTGTCATTTCCCAGATCCGCCCCACCGAGACAGGGATTGCTCTGACCCTCAAGGGTGTTTCGGCGGTTGAAAATATCCTTTTTTCCAAATATCTGATGTACAAGACGGTTTACTGGCACAGCGATGTGAGAATGTCCACGGCACTGGTGAAAAAGGCGGTTTTTCTGAGTCTCTCAGGGAAGCATATCAGGGCGGAAGACCTCTACGGCATGGATGATGATGAGTTTTTCAGAAGAATGACCGCCCTGCCCGAAGAACTGGCATCCCTGGTGAGGGAATCGGAAACACCCCGGAATTACACAATCATCTCCCAGACTCCCTTTGATGAAACAAACAGGCTGCACCGGGATCTGATGGATATGGAGTTCAGACACGAACATGAAAACAGACTGGCCGGACTTATAGAGGCCCAATATCCCGGGCTTCTACCGGAAAATCACCTGGTGGTGGATATTCCCTCTAAAATTTCATTTGAAGTGGATCTTCCCATCCTGGATAAGGGCGGAAAAAAACCCTACATAGGATCTGCCACCGTATTCAGCAGGCCCGTTGTGCAGGGTTTTACAGAAACCTTACGGCATATCAAGGTGATCGTTCCGGCACAGACTGCCGAAAAAATCCCCCATCTGGAGATTGATCCCTTTTCAATCACCTAAGGCAGTCCTGCCGGGGATGAGGCAGGCTGGAACTTTATTTGAACAAATCTTCGATGTTATCTACCTTGAGGGCGAGGTTCGCCCCCTGCTCCATGTCGCTGTTTCGGGCCTTCAGGGGCAGATACTCTTCGTTGTACTGTCGGGCCAGGCGGTAAACACCATCACTTTCATATTCATCGGGAATCAGTACTTCCAGATTATACGAACTGTCCGACATGCCTCTAAGCATGATGTTCACTGGATCGGTGACGGTGAGGGCAAAATGCGGACTGTAGGTCACCATCAGGATGATCAGCATCAGCAGAATCGACACAAAGATGAGAAGATTGTCTCCCGCCCCCCCGGCATGCAGGGGCTTAAGATTATAAAAGAGTTCAACCCCGCCGGACCGGATATAGCCGTAGTCGGAAGGACCATACCATTTTTTATAAAAATCATTATCATACCGGGTATAGAGGGTTCCCTCACTGGTTCTGAGAATCAGGACTGACTCATACTCTTCGAACTCTTCTATCAAAGCCCTGTCTCCGACAGAGCCTGCCAGGCGGTCAGCCGTCTGAGCCATGACCCGGTGTTTCTCAATAAAATCCTTTTCCACATCCTTCACGGGGACGATGGCCAGGATAAAGGAGGCCGCCGTCATGGTCAAAACAAAACTGGAGACAACGGTGGTTATGATTTTGGTCACATGCCGCTGTGCCATGGGTGAGTTGACAAATTTAATCTTCTTAAAAACCTTCAGGAGCCTGAGAAGCCTGAGAATCCGGGCGATTCTGACGGTTTTAACTACCTTCAGGATATTCAGCATGCCCGCGGCACCCACAAAGGCAGAGCCCTGCATCAGTGCCAGGACGGCTGGCCCGGAACTGAGCATCAGCAGAGGAAGTGAGGCGACCAGGTCGACCCAGCCTCTCTCACGGATCATGTAATGCAGGGTATTCCCCTTTTTCAGGGAGGCAAAGTAACGCACCAGAAATTCCACAGAGAAAAAGAGGTCAAAGGCGAATCCAGTAAAGACAAGGGTCCGGCGAATATCCCAGGACCAGCCCAGAAAGACAGCCAGATCTTCGGTGAAGGTCTGAACAAGAACGAGAAAAATCACAAAGAGAATGATATTTTCAATAGATTCCTTGAGCTTCATAGGGCTTACCATCCATTTTCTGCGGATATGTTATAGAACTCGGTGAGCATGTCAAAATCATATCCATAGTATTTATAATTCCGTCTGGCTACGCTGAACCAGCTCTGATCGGAAGCGGCCGCTCCCCTGTCAATGGTCATCCCTTCTTTCATCTGAGAACAGCGGGAGCTGAAAATAGAGATGATCCGGGCGGTGGTTTCCAATTTAGGATTGTCCTGAAAAGGAAGAACACAGTTGACCCCTCCCCGAATAATCGGCTCTGCTAATCCCGGAATAAGCTTGCTCAGCTGCCTGGTGATTTTTTCCGCATAAACAGGAGACAGGTTCTGATTGCTCCGCTGTGTGCCGGGTCCCCCGGGGGCAAAAAGAATGGTCAGGGGTTTGATGAACATGGTTGTCTTGAGCAGGTTATAGATCTCTTCCTGAGGCATCCGGAGCCTCTGGACCTTGGTGAGTTCAAAGTTGATGTACTTTTGTCTCTCATAGCCGAGCATCATATATCTCTTGAGGATGCCCGAGCTCAGGGCTGTCAGGGTTCCCGCCAGACTCTGCCGCCCGGCGGGGATGGTCAGGAGTTTTTTCAGCATGTCATAAAGCTGTCTTTTCACAGCATCTGAAGGAGGGGGAAGTTTCATAAAATTAATGTAGGCATAACTGGTCCTGTCAAAGATTTCTGATTCTATCTGCGGAAGAATTTCCCTGTTTGTGATATCATACAGGGTATCAGTCATTATTTTATAAATATCTTTCCAGGACCAACCGTTAAAGTAAGCAGGAGAAGTCAGTGTGGGTTTCAGTTTATCTTCATTAATAATGAAGAATTGCAACAGTTGATCCTCTCTCTGCAGTGCAGAAAATCCTCCCAGACTGGGGTTCTGCATGAGTCTTTTGAGGAACTGTAGGGCTTTTGTTTTGTCATTATCCATATTTTGCCAGCCAAATTGGGTTTTGCTTAATAATCGGTCAGATGAGGCATATTCTTGAAAATCCTCTTTCAGTTAATAATAGTACACAAATGAAACAGAAAACATTTCTTTTTTTGATAACCATTTATTCCCTCCTCATTTCCAGCCTTATTCCCCTGTCGGCCCAGGAAACAGGGGATTCAGACAGTGATCCGAAGAAGACCTACCCCATGGCTTCCAATGAAGAGGGAGAAGCTCCGGAGCATATTTTTGATCTGGATATAGGCGGTGTGGGCACGGATGTCTTCTGGGAAGGATACTGGCGTTACCGCCTGACCTACGGAACAGGTTACGAAATCAATCAGGGAGACTTTATTTTCCCCCAGGCCTATCCGGGACTGCACCAGGGTCTGGAATTCTCCCAGGAACCCGACTTTTTCCTCTCGGTCCTGCTGTTGGATCACTACTTTATGGAAACCTCCTTCACCCAGGGATATGACAAAAACACCTATGCCATGGGCTATGTAGGTGATGATACAACCTCTCTCAAGGAAGTGAGAATCGGGAATGCCGGTATCGGTATCGGGGAATATGAGGGCATTGACGTGTCCAGTCCCCAATACAATACTCCGGGAGTTATGGCCTCCTTTGAGACGGCCCGTTCCCGCCATGAGATCATGATCCGTTACGATCCGACCGAACTGGAATCAAAGGACTTTATCGGGGAATACGAGATCGACGCCGAAACCCTGGAGCTTCCCGCCTTTCAGGAGGGGCAACACTTTATCCTTCCCAATAAAAACATTTCCTCCCTGATACTCTACCAGGAAAACTCCTCGGGGGAGCTCACTGGATCCGACGGCAGGCGCTACACCAGGCGGAACATCCCCTATAAGGCGGATCTGTCAGAAGGCTTTGTCACCCTTCAGGACCCCTCGGAAGGGAGAGTCCTCATCTACTACACCACAGGAGGCCATCCCGTTGGTACTGCCGGGGCCATCGAAAATTTCATTATGTCCCCTGATTCACGGGGACGGCCGGACCCCGCGGGAGATCTGCTGCCCTTCGGCTGGGATGAGACAAACCCCTACGACCTGGACAGCCTGGGAGACAAGGATTTCAGGGAAACCTCCCTGGTGACAATCGAGGGAAATGAGGCCCTCCTGGTTCATAACAAGGGAGAGTTCAGCAACTTCCAGATGTACAACCGTTATCTTTTTTATACCAACCTTCCCAGCGAATCCTGGCGGACCATTATTTCCCTGGTCGATTCGGACGGCCTGGCTGAATCTGACCTGGCCTATATTTTTCTGAGGGAAAAAGACGAGATGGACAGGCGGTTCCTCAGGGTGGTTCTGGAGAACACAGACAACCGGAGCGCCTACAACCGGATTCCCTTTGCCCCTGGCAATCCTGAGATATACGGCCCGGGAAGAGTCACCGAGGGAGAGGACCTGTCCAGGGAGCTTCTGATTGCCGTCAAGAAGGACAGCAATAACTACTATCTGGGAACCAACCTGATCAAGGGTTCGGTCAAGGTCTATGTCAACGGCATGGAAGACAAGTCTGTAGACGTGAATTATGAGACGGGAGAGATCTTTTTCGGCCGATATATCTTCCCCGAAGACAGGATTGAAGTAAGCTACAGGACCGAATCTGTGGGTCTGACCGGGGGGGACCTTTTTATCGCCCAGGGAAACAGACTCTTTTTAAACGACAGAATGACTCTGGAACTGGCCGAGTCCCTCCGATGGACCCTGCCGGAGAACCAGATGACCCAGGAGGCGGGTGAAAGCCCCGGCCTGGTGGAGCTGGCGGGAACTCTGTTCTACGAGGCTGAAAATCTGGACATGATGGTCAACACCAGCCTGAACATCTCCACTTCAGACACGGCGGGAAATCTGAGGGTCCTGGGCATGGAAGAGAATGGATATTCCTTTTCTGTCAGCCAGGACCAGGCCGTACCCTCCGAGCTGTCCCTGACTCCTGTTATGGTGAGCAGCCCCGTCGATCCGGACCCTCTGTATAGAAAAGAACTTCTCTACAGAGACTTTGAATCCTCCAACAATACCGGCCAGACCTATCTCAATGACTACTCCTGGTCGGGTGCATCGATAGACAGCAGCCGGGAGGGACCTTCTGTTGCCGCGGCTTCCGAGGATGACCCCTTCTCATCCCGGGTTCTGGCCCTGACCTACGACCTGGGGAGAGAAGAATGGTCCGCCGGGGATTACCTGCCGGTGGACTCAGGGATAATCGACCTCTCAGGCTATTCGGAACTCAGCTTCTACCTCTACCGCCAGAACCTGGGGGAGGACAATCTGCAGCTGGAACTCCGGATCGGAGAGAATGGCGAGTCCAGTGACCTGGATGACAACGGCAGCATAGACAGCGGAGACAGCCGCTTTGTGTATCAAAAAGATCTGACAGCCCAGATTCCCGCCCTTGCCCAGACCTGGAAGAAGGTGAGCATCCTCCTGACCGAGGCGGAGCGGAAAAAACTGAGCCGGGTCCGGTCTCTCCGCTTTATTTTAGGATCCTCCGATACCGGACGATCCGAGGGAGAACTCCTGATAGGAGGACTCAGGGGAGAAGGCTCCCCCCTCCAGCTGTCCATCATAGGCGCAGGAGGAATACAAAAAGACGCGGAGAACCTGAGCGTCCGGGAGCGGTCCGACAGCGAACTGGCCCAGGAATTCCCCGAGGTTCAGACAATCTTTCACCCCGACAAGGAAGACCAGAAGGTACTGGAACTCCGATGGGGCACAGACAGTCAGGGCGGCGATCCTCTGGATGCGGAAGATTCCATCAGCGGAACCGCCTGGTTCAATAGTGTTCCCGTGACCGATTACGGCCAGGTCAGTCTCTACCTGAAGAATGACTCCATCCAGGGTACGGGCAGTTTTTCCCTCACTGACAGCCAGGGCCAGGGGATCATCCTGGAATATGAACCGGGTTCAAGGGAGTGGGAAAAGCTCACCATAGACCTGCAGAACGGGAGTGCCGCCTTTTCCGGAGATACGACGGTAAGCTCCCTGACCATCGATCAGGATACCGGTAATTTTTCCCGCTTCAATATGACCCGCAGCGGTGTGCCCTCCGGGACCATGCAGCTGGATGAGATCCATTTTACAGAGCCCTCCTTCTCCACGGGAAGCAGTGTTGAAACTCAGCTGAACTACAGGAAACCCGGTGTACTGGCAAGCACGGCGCGTGGTTTTCCTCTGCTGGGAGACTTTGATGTGAGCAGCCACATCCTCTACAACACCCAGACCACCGAGTCCTACTTCAACAGAGATGCTCATCGCCTGGAGAGTCAGATCTCCAGCGGTGTGGATGCCCTGAAAGTCCGCCTCCAGGGAAATCTGGAGGTCATATGGACAGAGGAAGAGACCCTCTATTCGGGGGGACATCTGGTCCGTATTCCCTCTCAATCCCGGTTCGGATGGGTTTCAGACAGCTACTCCCGCTCCTTTTACCCGGGGAATGATACCATGGCCCGATCCAATGTACTCCACCTGACTCCTTTTCGGTTTATCACCCTGGAAGCAGAGGGGAGCAGCACGGCCTCCAGGGAGGAGATTACCCAGGGCTGGGGCGGATTTGCAAACATCAATCCGGGACCCGAGAGCAGTATCGGTCTGAGTCTGGATCTGTATCAGAGCTCCGACTGGGAGTCCGACTCCACCGACTATATCAATGACTGGTCCCGGGACTTCCAATACCTAGAGCCCTTGCGGGAAGGCATCAACAGCCGTGAAGGACTGAGCTCACTCACGGCCCGGCGCCAGCCCCTTCCCCTGGGAGTTCTCTGGGAAACCCGGCTGGAATACGGGGCCCTTCAACAGCTTGAATGGCAGCAGGAAAACCGCTGGTACTCCGACTTAGGATTCCCCGTCAAGATAGAATCTCCCACCCGGCCCTGGACCGTCACTCCCGGTTATCGGCGGGAACTGGTTCAGAAGGTCTATCCCGGGTCCAATGAAACCTTCGGTGAAGACCTGAACACTCTGTTCACGGTGACAGGAAGTCAGTTCCCCCTGGTCAACTTTATTCCCTTCTACGAAATTTTCGGGAATAATAATATGGGAGATTTTGAAAGGACTCTGACGATGACGGAAGATTCGGAGTACAAACCCCAGGCTTATATCGGCTTCACCCGCTTCTCAGGCTCTCATATCAGCGATCTCTTTGTCCCCTCGGGACTGGATTTTGCCGTGCAGAGGGAATACTACAAGAAACAGGACTCCCTCTATCTGGAGCACAACTGGTCCTTCCAGGTCCTTCAGTCGGCGATCAATCTCTTTGGTGACTGGGGACGGTATCCCTTCTTTGATTTCTACAACACAGATGAAATATCCAGTTCTCTCCAGCTCATCTTAGGCGGACGGGATCTGTGGACACCCCAGCCAGAGGAGATCGTCTATCAGAACTACCTGACAGTGATGGGAGAATCAGACTGGGAGATTGTCCTGGACAACAGGTACACAAAAAAATGGCTGGCCGATTATGTTCAGGATGACTTCCAACTGATTTTCCGCTGGTTTGAACCGGAACAGCCCTATTTCAACTTCCCCCTTATGGACTATCTGGTGATGAAGCCCACCCGGATGCAGCATGAAGAAAAACTCATGTTTACAGGCTACTTCGACCAGGATGACAGAGCGCAGACCAGTTATGACATCACTCTCCGGCACGAATCCAAACTGGTCATCACCGGCCTCGGGTCTCTCAAGGGCTGGATGGCCCTGGGACTGGGAGGAAAGAGAGAAGTCTTTAGGAACGGTTATGAATTGGGGCTGGAGCTGGAAATGAGTTTCTGATATCTTGATACAATGAATTCACAGGTCAGGATATTAAAAGAATCGGTCGCACGCAAAATTGCCGCGGGAGAGGTCATCGATCGTCCCAACTCCATAGTCCGGGAGCTCATAGACAACGCCATAGACGCCGGATCATCCCGGATAGACCTGACCCTGGAGGGTGGCGGGATTGACCGCATCCGTCTGGTAGATGACGGCCGGGGAATGAGCGCCGAAGATCTGAAGCTCTGCTGTCTGCCCCATGCCACCAGTAAAATCATCACAGAAGACGACCTTATGACCATCCGCAGCCTGGGATTTCGGGGAGAGGCCCTCTCCAGCATTGCCGCCAGCAGCCGGTTGGAGATCATATCCTCCCGGGACGCGGAGAGCTGGAAGCTCAGTGTTCTGGACGGCAGAGTCACAGATCCTGTGCCCTGGAGGGGAGACAAAGGGACCATCGTGGATGCACAGGACCTGTTCTACTCCATCCCTGCCAGGCGAAAATTCCTCAAGCAGCCCGCCTCGGAAGGAACCCTCTGCCGCAAGACCTTTCTTGAAAAGGCTCTCCCCTTCCCGGAGATTCATTTTCAGCTGAGCATAAACGGCAAAGTCAGAACCGTCCTGCCCCCCTCCGATCTGAAGGGACGGGTATGCAGCGCCTACCCGGATGCCTGCCCTCCGGGGATGATGGTGGAAAGAAAAACGATCCTGGAGGGGGCGCAGATCACCATCATTGCCGGCCGCCCCGAATGGAACCGCTCGGACCGCCGATTCATCCAGGTCTATGCCAACAACAGACGCATTGATGAATACGCCTTTGTCCAGGCCATGCAGTACGGCTACGATGAACTCCTCCCGGGAGGAGTTTTCCCTGTCTGCTTTGCCTTTTTAGAAGTAGACCCGGCCCTGGTGGATTTCAATATCCATCCGGCAAAAAGAGAGGCCCGTTTCCGGAATAAGGGAGCCCTTCACCATGAGCTGGTAAATCTGGTTAAGGATTTTCTTCGGGAATTCCATCCCGTCTTCCCGGGAACAACCCTCCCGGAGGCTACACAGCAGGAATTAGGCGGCCCCTCTCCCGGGGTGGCGGCAAAACAGAGAACGAACTGGGACAGATCCATGCCCCAGCGCTCCTATCCGGCCACACCCGAGGCCCAGACACAGCGCTTTACCGAGCTTGTCAGAGAGACGGCGCCCCTGCGGAGTCAGCTTCACCCCGGGGAGGTCCCCGGAGAGGCAGTCCATCCCGTGCCGGAAGGCGAGATCCGCTATATGGGTCAGATCATGGGGGTGTTCCTCCTGGCTGAGGTGGGAGATTCTCTGTTTATTCTGGACCAGCATGCGGCCCATGAGAAAATGCTGTTTGAAAGGTATAAAAACGAACTGCCTCCCCGTCAGGATCAGCTCATTCCTTTTGAGTTTGAAGCCTCGGAAGAAGAGATCCGTTTTATGGAAGCCCACCGGCCGTTATTTGAGGGTCTGGGCATATCCTTCGGTCCGGGACAGGTGGGAATGTGGGAAATCACCGCCCTTCCCCGGGCGGCTCTGTCCATGGAGAGTGAAATTGCAGATTTCCTGAAATGCCGGAAAGGCAGTCCCGCAGAGCTTCAAAAGGAATTGTATGCCACCATGAGCTGCCGGAATGCCATCAAAGAGGGCGACCCCATCGACCCGGGTGCCGCCATGAAACTCCTTGAAAACTCCCTGTCTCTGGAAAATCCCCGCTGCCCCCACGGACGGCTTCTCTGGTTCCGCCTGTCCAGGAATGAACTCTACGGACTTGTGGGACGTCTGGTTTAGAAGGGCTGTCAGCGGATCAGCTGCTCCAGCTCGGCTTTGCCCGCATAGCCGGGATTCTTATTCAGCAAAGACTTCACAGTAGAGGCAGCCTCCTCTTTCAGACCCAGTGAAAACTGCACATGCGCCAGCTTATCCCAGGCTTCCCAGTTGGCGGGGTTGAGTTTGATCACCTGCTTCAGTGTGGTCAGGGCCTTTTCATTCTGCTGGTCATTCAGATAGGCTTTTGCCAGGTTAAAAAGGATTTCAGCATCCTGGGGAGCCAGTTTCAGACCCTTCTGGTAACTATCGACAGCCTTCACAAAGTCTTCCATATGCAAAAAGACATTTCCCAGATTGTTATAAACCACGGAAGAACCCGGATCAAGACGCTCGGCCTCCTTCAGGAAGGTCAGGGCTGTCGTATAGTTCCCTTCTTTATCATAAATGACTCCCAGATTGATCCTGGGTTTCACATAGGAAGGATCAGCTGCAATGGCCTGTTTATACGATAGAATAGCCTGGTCGGCCAGGCCGAGGGCTTCCGAAATCTCTCCCATGGTGTAGATGTAGCGGCTGTTGGATGGATCAAGCCGGATGGCCTGGGCGGCGGAAGTCAAGGCGGAAGAAGGGTCTCCCTTAGCCTGATAGATCAAGGCGATATTCTGAAAGATATCCCCGTCAGCCGGGTCGAAACTGGAGGCCTTTTCATAGGCCGCGATGGCTGCATCATACTCTTTGTTGAAGTAATAGGCCGCTCCCAGACTCCTCAGATACTTGACTTCTCCCGGCTTCAGGTCCGAAGCTTTTTTAAAATAGCTGATACCGCCGCTGACAACTCCCTGAGAGAGGGACAGCTTACCTGCTTCCCAGTAGGACGCCGCATGGTCGGGACGGAACTTGATACTGAGTTTCATGGAAGAGAGGGCATCCCCATCCCGGCCGAGTTTCAGGTTGGTCAGACCCATGGCAAAGTAGTTTCCCTCTACCGAAGGGTCAATGGATTCACATTTCTTGAATGAAACCAGGGCTTCAGAGAACTGTTCGGCCCGGTACTGGAGCTTTCCCATTTCGTAAAACAGCGAGGCATCCCGGCTGTTCAGGCCTGTGGCCTTCTTATAATAATCAATTCCTTCTCTCAGGTTTCCATCTTTTGCTGCAATATCACCCAGGGTCACAAGATTTTCCCAGTTGGACGGATCCAGCTGGATCGCCTTTTTCAGATTGTCCTTAGCCTTGCTGCGTACTGCCGATGAATCGGGGTTACCCTTGTACAGCGCCTGGCCTGCCAGGGTGTAACCCCGGGCATCCTGATTGTCCAGGGCGATGATGTCCTGCCCCTTTCCTTCGGCTTCAGCCCAGGATCCCCGCTTCAGCGCCGAAGTGCCCTCCTCAAAGAGGGTGTTTATCTTCTTTTCCTTTTCTTCCCGGGCCTTCCGTTCCGCCTCGGATTCGGCATCTTTCCGGGCCTGCTCCGCCTTGCGTTTCAGACTGGAGGCTCTGGTTGAAGAGGGGTCCAGCATCAGGGCCTGACGTGCCAGATCCACGGCCCCGTCAAAATCTTTATCTTCCAGGGCGGCTTCTCCCTGTTGTACCAGGGATTCAACCTTCCTCTGAAGATCCTGTTCCTTCCTCTGTTCTTCCGCCCGCCTGGCTTCTTCCAGTTGTCTCTGGAGGCGCAGCTCCTGTTCACGGGCCAATATTTCAGCGGTTCTGTCTGCCCCGCCGTCCTGATTCTGAAGAGAGTTTCCCAGGTCATCCAGGCTGTTCCGGAGCTGCTGGTTCTGCTCTTCCAGCTGCTTCAGTTCCGCCAGCCTCTGCTGATCTTCATATTCCTTTTTAGCCTGAATAATTTTGTCCCGGAGCGTCCGGGCTTCCTGGTCAGCAGAATCTTCGATCAGCAGCCCATCCAGTAGATCCAGGGCCCGCTGAAACTCATGCTGATCAAGATAGTCCTGAGCCAGGACGATGATATTGTTTCTCTTAGAAGAACCGGGATCAATCTGCCCCTCTGTTCCGCCGGGGCTTTTCAGGACAAACCATGCAAGAAGTCCCATGAGAATTAAAAGGAGGACGGCGCCTCCGATAATTAAGGCTCTGCGTTTTTCGTCAAACATTTGATCTCCTATTCATTAGTCATCAAGACCCGATTCTTCAAGATTTTCTTCCAGCTTTTCGCTGTCTGCGGCAATACTATGAGTACTCTTACCTGATTTACTCAGGCTGTTGAGTATATCTTGAAGAAGAGCCTTCTGCCTGGCTTCTTCATCCAGACGTTTCTGCTCTTCCAGCATTTTCTGTCTGGCGGCCTCTTCCTGGCGTTGCTTCTCATCCAGTTCCTTTTTCAACGCCAGCTCCTGCTCTTTCTTCACCCGCTCTTCTTCGGCAATTCTCTGAGCTTCCTTCTGATCCAGAGTCTGCCTGAGCAGGGCGATCATCTTCTCGATATCCGCCCTCTGGGCTGTCTCCGGATCTTCAATGAGATAATCAAGATACAGATCGATGGCCCTGTCATAAGCCGTGGTAGACACAGAAAGGTTCGCCAGATTTAAGAGAGAGTTGATCCGGTGTTCCCCCGGGAGCAGAAGGAGAGACTCATATAAGAGGGAGGCTTCTTCGTAGCGCCGGGTATTAAAATACAGGTTAGCAAGATTGAAGGTCAGATCCTTATAAAAAGATCCCTTGATCTTCCTGCCTTTGATATAATAACTTTCCGCCCGGGACAGATCGCCCCGGTTCTGATACAGGACACCCAGGTAGAGGCAGGCACCGTCGCGCAGAGGATCCGCCTGAAGGGCTTTTTCCAGATTCATAAACGCCTGGTCTACCCGTCCTGCCCTGTAATCGTCCAGGCCCGTTTCATAGAAATCAGCCCCCTGAAGCAGGGAACAGAGAAGTATAAAAATGATTGTAAGGTATCCTTTGTTCACCGTGACCCTCCGGCTTCCCTTTGGTTTGACAGATTCATAGAAACTGTTTAGATTATTAACATACAGAAAAATTCCGTCCTTATCCATAGATTAAAGAAAGTTCCATGGAATGGTTTCCACATCCGGGAAGTGGATTTTTTTTTGGGGAGTTCATGAGTATCATCATCATACTTATTATTGTTTTCGGCACGGCAGTGTCAGTTTTTACTTTTTTTATTGTCAAATCTGTTTTAGCTCCCAAAAAGGTGGCTTCCCTGGCAGATCTGGTCAAGCAGAATAAGAATACACAAGCCATACGCACGGCCAAACATATCATCAGTAATGAACCCAGGAGCAGTGAGGCTCACTACCTTCTGGCAAAAGCCCTGGAACAGGACGGAAAGGCCGAACTGGCACTGATGGAAATGAAAACCGTCAGCCATATCAATGAGTTCAAGGGATACTGCAAGGAAAATGAGTTCCGTCCCCGTATCGCCGCCCTCTATCAGCAATTCAATTTCCCCGATGAGGCCCTCAAGGATTACCTTCTTCTGATCAAGTTGGAACCCTACAATGCAAATTACTATTTTCAGGCAGGAGTCCTTTTTGAAAAACGAAAGAAAAACTCTCAGGCCGCCAATTACTATAAAAAGACCATAGATCTGGACCCCCGCAATTCGGAGGCTCATTTCAATCTGGGAACACTCCTGTACAAGGGCAAAAGATATAACGATGCCAAAATCATCCTGGCCAAGGCACTGAAGCTCAAACCGGATAATTACAAGGCTCATTTTTACCTGGGCCGCATGTATAAGGAAACCCAGAACTACACCAGCGCTATTCAGTCTTTCGAACAGGCTCAGAAGGACAGTGAATTCAAGATCAAGGCCCTGATTGAACGGGGAATTTGCTACATTGCCATCCAGAACTATGAGAAGGGGGCTACCGAGCTGGAACGGGCGGTGAAACTATCATTGGAAAAACCCGATGATTCCACCCTCTTTGCCCGGTACTATCTGGCCATGTGCCATGAAAAAAGAAGGGATATTGATAGAGCCATCGAGCAATGGGAAGCCATTTATAATACAAAGCAGTCTTTTAAGGATGTCGCCGAAAAACTGAGTCAATTCCAGGAGCTCCGTGAAAATGACAGTATGAAAGATTACCTGACCACTTCCAATCAGGAGTTCCTGAACCTCTGTACCAGATTGATGGAGGTCATGAATCTGAGCATTTCAGACCAGAACCTCACACCCATGGGATGTCAGATCATAGCCACCGAAAAAACAACGGGTCAATGGCGGAACACCAAAAAGATGCCTCATCTCATCCGTTTTTATAGAATTACCGACAGCATTGATCATCAACAGGTCAGGGAATTCCATGAAGAAATTCAGAAACTGAAAGCCTCCAGGGGCATTATGATCACAAGCGCTCTTTTCACCAGGGCAGCCAAGGACTTCACTGAATCCAGACCTATTGAGCTGATTGAAAAAGGAAAGCTCCAGGAACTGCTGGACCGGGCAGAGAAAGTGATCCTTAAGAAATGAAAATACTCATTGTTGCTGACAATAAGGACCCCCTGGTCTACTCTCCCAATATAAAAAAACGCTTCGGCGATGTAGAAGTGATTCTGGGAGCAGGAGATCTGCCCATGGAATACTATGGATTCATTGTCAGCAGCCTGAACCGGCCCCTTTATTTTATCTTCGGAAATCATGACCTAAAGCACTATCAGGTGTTTAAAAAAGGAGAGCGTGCCATTCAAGTAGGGGGAGCAGGTGACGACCCCACGTCTCTGCAGAACCTGTATAAAAACAGCTTTGGAGCCACCTATATTGGTGATAAAGTCGTCCGCCTTAAATCCAAGAAACTATTGATTGCCGGACTGGGAGGAAGCCTCCGTTACAACAAGGGAGTGAATCAATACACTGAGTTTCAAATGCGTTTGAAGATGCTGAAAATGGTCCCCCGCCTGTTGTGGAACAAATGGCGCCATGGCCGATATCTTGATATTCTCCTCACCCATGCCGCTCCCAGAGGAATCCATGACAAGGAAGATCCCTGCCATCTGGGGTTTAAAAGTTTCTTATGGTTTATGGATAAGTATAAACCCCGTTACCTGCTTCATGGACATATACATCTCTATTCACTCAATGATAAGAGGGTTACCCAATACAAAGAAACGACAGTGATAAACACATACGACCACTATTTATTGGATTATGAGGAAAATAATGGATAAACATATGATGAATTCCCAGGCTTCCTCGGACTTCAACAAGGCTAAGAGCAAAGCCATTTTCAATACAGTCATGAATATTCTCCGGCCTGAAAGAAGACAGCTTTTGTCTTTTTATGATGTTAAATCTCTGATCAAAACAAGTTCGGAAAGCTATAAAGGGATGCAGGCTGTCAAGATTGAGGATATTGCCGGCAGTGAAGGCCGATACAGTGACTTTAACAAAGCCTTTCTTCCTAAAAAAGAACATCTGAGGAAACGCTGGGAGAGCATCGACAAAGCCTATATGGGGGATGTAAACCTGCCGTCCATCATGCTCTATAAGATTGGGAGCATCTATTTTGTCCGTGACGGGAATCACAGGGTCTCTGTTGCCAAGGCACAGGGCATGTTTTCCATCGATGCAGAAGTGACTGAGCTGACAACCGAGGTAAAATTGAATTCGACCATGGATATGATGGATCTGAAACAATCGGTCATAGACTATGAACGGAACCTGATACTGAAACAGACCGATCTGGACGGAATTATCGAAGAAGGGAATATCTTTTTCACTGCCCCGGGCCGGTATGAAGAGATGCTGCAGCATATAGTGGGACATAAATATTATATCAACATGGATCAGGAGGAGGAGATCCTTCTGTCTGTTGCCGCCCGGTCCTGGTATGAAAACCTCTACCTACCCATTGTGAAGGTGATCAGGGATGCCAGTCTCCTCTCACACTTTCCGGGACGGACAGAAGCGGATCTGTACATCTGGATAGTGAAACAGTGGCACTATCTGAAGGAAAAATACGGTCCCGAATATCCCCTGGAGGCAGCGGCGGCTAAATATACACAGGAATTCGGTTACAGCTTCTTTAAGAATCCTCTGAAGTGGCTGAAACAGAAGCTTGATCCTGAAGAGTAGTATCCTCCAGGAGCGGTTCAGCCTCCCGGATCAGATAAGGACCGGATTTCAGGCCGAATCCTCTCTCCTCATCCTGAAAATAAATCATAAACCAGCTGACAATCTGTTCCTCTTCGGCTTCCAGTAGTTCAGTCCTGGAGTAGAACCCCCCGGACCTGTATTTTTCTGAGACCAGTTCACCTCTCTCATTGTAAAACCAGAGAACCACAGGGTCATGGCCAGCCGCATCAATCCGTATAAAATTACCCTGAACCTGAGCCCTTGGAAATTCATAAACCCCGGGAGCGACTCCCGGATCATCGACCCGAAAGAGATGCTCTTCCCTCTGGCCGCTCCGGTCAATGACTAACAACCGGTAGTCTCCCCCCGGAAGCGGACCTCCCAGGGTCATACCATTGGCTCCGATCCAGGTTTCTCCGTCCTCTGTAAGGCTGACCCAGCTGTCAGGAGTCAGTTCCCAGGCCCAACCCTGATCATCCCGGCGGATAGAGATCTCACTGATATCCTCCACACCGTCTTCATCTTCCATCTGGGCAAAAAAATCCATTTCTGTATAGATTCCACCCCGGCCCTGATCGTAGGTATAGACAATCATCCACTCAGTGTTGAGGATTTTGGGAGGGCTGCCTGAGCAGGAGAGGAAAAGAAAAGAACTAACTGCCACCCATGCTGTCATTGCTGTGAATTTCAAGTTTCCCGACTCTCCGTCACCGCCTCGACAACGGTTCGTTTATGATCTTCCGTGGTGAGAACCTTTCCATCTTCTTCAAGGACAGAGAGGACCAGGAGAAGACGGCTCCGGCTCAGATCCAGGAGGCCTTTCAGATCGGAAAGCTCGAAGGAAGTCCCCCGGGGAAGCAGTGTCAGGAAAGAATCAACCAGGCTCTGGAAGGCCTGTTGTTCTACGGCAAAGGTTTCAAAAACGCGGATAAGGCCCCGCTTTTCCATGGCATCCAGACGGCGGCCCAGTTTAAAGGTCTCTTTTAAAGGAATGCCTTCGGCTCCCGCCGCTTGCAGATTTTCGAGCCACATCCGGCTCATGGGGGACAGAAAGGCTCGATGATCATCGCACTGATTAAAAAGAGTTCCCCGGATTCTGATGATTTTATCCTCTCTGATGAGGAGATCACAGATTTCCCGGCAGAGCCTCAGGGGAAGGCCCAGCAGGTCGGGCAATTCATCTTCGGCGATACCCTCTTCCGCCCTGCATCGTTTTTCCACAGTGGCAAGGGCTTTATCATAAACCCGGGACATCAAAACCCAGCCCCCCAGTTTGACAGAACCTTCAAACTTTTTCTCCATTAAATGGGGGGGAAGAACGATGGCACCCCGGACACGGAGGTTCATCGAATAGACGGCATCCTCACCGGGAAAATTACTGATTTTATTCATACGGGCTTTCATATTTTTAAGCTCTTCCGTCGTCCAGGGTTCAGCCATCAGCAGAAGACACTCGCCCGACTGGCTGCCCTGACTGAGAGTATAAATCTGCCCGGGGATTTGCAGAAAGGGAATGCGGGAGCTCAGGATGACGGTCTTGCTCCCTTCACTGCAGCTGACGGAATCCCGGCTTTTCAGGCCGGGAGTATCCCGAAGATGAAGAGAGAGGGAATCTCCGGCGGTGATTTTTTTCTTCCAGATGACCAGGGCTTTGCGGCCTTCCGAAGCACCCGTATCTTCGGAAATCAACTGATCGCCCCTGTTCAGCCTGGAACGGGAGAGACCTTTCAGCTCCAGAATCACATCTTTCCCTCCGGGAATAGAATGAACCTGTTTAAGACGAACCGTCTGCTTTCCGGGAAATAGGAGAAACCGCCCCGATTCGGGGGGATTGCCGATGACTGAGGCCTGAAGCGAGACCCCTTTTCCTTCTGTTTGAGGAGGGCTCAGAACCGTATAATGACTAATTTGTGACAATGAAAGTCTCCAGGTGAGTATTTTTTTCTCTTTTTATACCGGAAAGCATACAGAGTGTGTGCTGGTCAGGCTATAATGAAGCCCTTGAAAAACTGATCCGGTAAGATCAATCATATCATAACCTGCCGGGATTCGTGAATACAGGAATTGCACCAGAAGGAATTATGACACTCCGGGAAAAAGCAGACAATCTGAACATCAGTCCCCATACACTGAGAAACTGGCAGAAAAGAAAGGAAGCCAGCGATACGGCTTCCAGAAATCTTGTCAGTCGGGCCAACAAACTCAACTCTTTCCGATTGACCCTGGCTGTGGAACTCCTTCATAAGAAGGAGAACAAAGGAGCCCTTCAGGATATACGGGATATCCTCCTCTCACAGCCCCTCCAGATGGAGGGGCGGATACTTCTCTTTGCCCTTTACTATCTGAATTCCAAAAAGCTCCTCAGTTTCCCAACAAAACCATCATCCCGGGACTGCCTGGCAATGAGAATCAACCAGGCGGTCTGCGCCCCGGTGATGCAAAAAGAACTAACCATGCGGCTGAACCAGCTGTCAGAGAACGAGCAGAGGAGTCCCTTATCCCTGCCGGAATCATTCTCCCGCTGCTTCCATAAGAACCTGCTCAAAGAGACTGACCTCCCCGGACTGATATACCAAAGCATTCAGAATGAGGGTGCAAGATCCCGCCGGGGAGCCTGGTTTACCCCTGTGAACATCATCGATTCCATGATCAACCCCTATAAGAACCGGAAAAAAGGACTCTTTGATCCCTGCTGCGGGTCGGGACTCTTCCTCTGCCGTTTTGCAGAGATGAAGGGCAGCGCAGACTGTGTACGAGGCATGGACATGGACCCCCTCTCTGTCTTTCTGACCCGATTGAACCTGTTCACACGATTCCCTCTCTGGACCGCTTTTCAGAACATCCAGGAGGGTGACAGCCTGAAGGTTTCCAGCTGGTTCCTGGGAGCCCATGATCTTGTCGCCACGAATCCCCCCTGGGGGGCTCATATGGGAGAGGCCGATAAAAAAGAAATGCTTTTCCGCTATCCCGAAATACAATCAGGAGAATCGGCGTCCCTGTTCCTCAGACGCTGCAGCGATGAGCTTCCTCCCGGCGGAACAGCCTCCTTCCTGCTGCCGGAATCCCTGTTTTATGTAGAGATTCACAAAGACATCAGAACCTGGCTTTTAGAGAAGGCTCCTCCAGTGAAGATCACCGACAGAGGAAAGTTGTTCAAGGGTGTGTATTCGGCGGTGGTCTCCTGCGATTTCAGCAAAGATAGCTCTCACAGGAAAGTGAGAGTCATTTCTGCCGGAGTAGAGACGAAAGGACGGGAGGGGGAAAAACAGCTCCTGAGCCGATACAAAAAAAACACATTAAAAATTATCAATTTTCAAAGCTCCCGGGAGGCCCAGGCCCTCATCCATAAAATCAAAAATGGACGAACCAGATCCCTCCCGGAGGACTGTCTCTGGCTTCTGGGTGTTGTCACGGGAGACAATGCACGTTTTATTTCTGAAACGCCTCAGGGGGGGGCCATCCCCCTCCTCACGGGAAAAGAACTGGCCCCCTTCGGGCATAAACCTGTCTGCCGTTACCTGAAAACTGACGATGGTCCCTATCAGCAGAACCGTCCCCTGGAAGAGTACGGCCGCCCCAAACTGGCCTACCGGTTCATCGGCTATAAACCGGTCTTCTCCCTGGACAGAGAGGGACTGATCACCCTGAACTCAGCCAATGGACTGATTCCTCCCCGGGAGGAGGACCTGGAGGAACTGGCCTTCTGGTATAACTCTTCCCTCTTTCGCTTCTTATGGTTCAACCAGTACCGCTCGGTGAAGATGCTCCGGCATCATCTGGAACAGCTCCCCCTCCCCCAATGGAAAAAAATAGAGATAGAAGGAGTCCGGAAGCTTGTCAAAGAGGCGGAAAACCGGCAAGATGTCCAGTCTCTAATGGATGAAATGATTTTCAGGCATTTTAAACTTACCAACGAGGAAATAAAGATTGTCTTCAGTCAAATCTGAAATAAAACTCCTGGTCTTTGCAGGAAACCCGGGAACCCAGTACAGAGAAACCCGTCATAACGCCGGCTGGCTCTGTCTGGAGTCTCTTGAAAGGTCCGCCTCCATTGGATGGAGTGAGAAGTTTGTCAGCCGTATCGGTGATATCCGCCTTGAGGGGCGGCAAATCAGGATTCAGCAGCCTCTCAGCTTTATGAATAAAACGGGGGAACCCGTCCGGAAAGCCCTGGATTTTTTTAACCTGAAACCCGCGGAAATCCTAGTTATCCATGATGAACTGGAACTGCCTTTCGGAACCATACAGTTCAGATTCGGAGGAGGCCTGGGGGGTCACAATGGACTGAGGTCTCTCAAACAGCATCTGGGAACAGAAAATTTCTACAGACTCCGCTTCGGCATATCACGCCCCTCCCGGGGAGACGTCTCCTCCTGGGTTCTCTCCCGTTTTTCTTCCGAAGAGATGCCATTAATGGAGAATCTCAGCGATCGGACCCTCAAGGTTCTTGAAGAAATCCTCAAGGGTCACCACAATGCTCTGATAAACAAAAAAATGAATATACTGGAGGGTATGCCCTTATGAGTCATATCGAAGTCGGCATCATTGCCGCCATGAAAGAAGAAGCGACCGAATTGATCAGCCGCATAGAAGAAAGAAAAGAGGAAAAACGAGGCTCCCTCATCTATCATACAGGCCTCCTGGACGGAAAGTCGGTCTGCCTGCTTCAATGCGGCATAGGAAAGGTCAATGCTGCTGTTGGTACGGCGATCATGATAAGTGAATGGTCTCCCGAATACATCCTCAATACCGGTTCAGCCGGCGGATTTCATCAAAACCTGACCATTGGAGACATTGTTCTTTCTGATGAGGTTCTGCACCATGATGTGGATGCACGGGTCTTTGGCTACAAAAACGGCCAGGTGCCCGGGATGCCGTCCTCCTACAAAGGAGACAGGGATCTTCTCAGCTGCGCTCTGGCACTCCAATGCGAAGATCCTTCGGTCCATCTGATCAGCGGTATCATTGCCTCGGGGGATTCATTTATATCCCAGGATGACCAGATAAGACGAATTCAAACGATCTTTCCCCAGGTTGCCGCCAGCGAAATGGAAGCCGCGGCCGTGGCTCAGACCTGCCATATCTTTGGTACCCCCTTCCTCATCATCCGATCCATTTCCGATGTGGTGGGAGATAAGGATAATCACATGTCCTTCGATGAGTTTATGCCCATTGCGGCAAGGAATTCCATTGATATTGTGGGGAAAATCATCAAGACTTTTAGGAAGTGAATCATAAAGTGAAGAACCGGGGAGAATAGAATGGAAAAAATACCAAGTTTTAATATAGATCATATTAAGCTTCTCAGAGGAATCTATGTATCCAGAAAGGACAAGGTGGGAGGTGATACGGTCACCACATTTGACATCAGGATAAAAGAACCCAATAGGGAACCCGTCATGGATAATGCCCCCCTCCATACCCTGGAGCATCTGGGGGCCACCTACCTTCGAAGCGATCCTGACTGGAAAGACCGGATCCTCTATTTCGGGCCCATGGGCTGCCGTACCGGCTGCTATCTCCTTCTCAAGGGAGACTTGGAATCAAAAGATATTGTAGAACTCATCAGAAAGATGTTTCGCTTTATTGCCGACTATAAAAATGAGATACCCGGGACTGTAGCCAGAGACTGTGGAAACTACCTTGATCATAACATGGACATGGCTGCCTGGGAGTCCCGTAAATTCCTTACGGAAGTCCTGGATGTCATTGAAGAAAGCAATCTGATTTACCCATAAAATAAAAAAACTAGGAGCCCTAATCATGGCTGGAGCCCTGATATTTAACGATTACAAAGACTTTTGCCGGCAGGCAGCCGAACACATACAGGCTATTTTAAATCTGGCCCTTATCCATGGACCCCGCTGTTCCATGGTGCTCTCGGGAGGCTTGACTCCCGAAGGGATTTACACCCACCTGGCAGAAAACTCCGACGATTTTGACTGGAAGAAGGTCGATTTCTTTATCGGAGACGATCGCTGTGTGCCTGAAGATCACATTGACAGCAACTTCCGGATGATAAAACAGAGCTTTCTCGACAAGATTGAACACAGAGATTCTCAGGTTTTCACGATCAATCAAAGCCTCCCCCCCGAAGAGGGAGCCCGGGATTATCACCTCAGAATCAAGGAATACCTGGAAAATAACAGTGTCTTTGATCTGGTTATGCTGGGAATGGGTACCGACGGTCATACGGCTTCACTCTTCCCGGGATACCCGGAACAGTATGAGCGGGCCAGCCTGGTATTGGCCACACAAAAGGAAGCCCCTTTAAAACCCTTCCACCGCCGAATCACCATGACCGTTCCGACCCTCAACAGAAGCGATCATATCGTCTTCCTCATCCGGGGGGGGGATGATAAAATGGAAATCATGAACAAGGTGCTCTACCCCAAGGCGGGAGAACACAACAACTACCCGGTGGGACTGATCAAGCCGCAAAAAGGCAGAACCTACTGGTATTTTTCCCAATGATAGACAATGTCAGAATCCAGATCATCCGCAGGAGCTCCTGGATCGGGATAGTCGGCAATGGATTTCTGGCAGTCATAAAAGTAGTCATTGGTTTTCTATCGGGGTCCATCGCCGTTGTGGCGGACGGGATAGACTCCTCGGTAGATATTGTAACCTCACTGATAACACTGTTCACGGCCAATATCATCAGCGAACCGCCTGATATTAAACACCCCTGGGGTCATGCCCGGGCCGAAACAATTGCCACCAAGTCCCTCTCATTTTTTATATTTTTTGCAGGAGCCCAGCTCTTCATCTCGACCATTCGTCTTCTTTTTGAAGGGGGGCAGAGAGATCTGCCGGGCAAATGGGCAGTTCTGGCCGCAGGCATCTCCATTATTGGTAAAATAATTCTGGCTCTGAATAAATTCAACGCCGGAAAGAAGACAAATAGTTCCATGCTCATGGCCGATGCCAAAAATATGCAGAATGATATTTATATCTCCCTGTCCGTGCTGATCGGCCTGGGAGGAACCTACTATTTCAGCATGCCCATGATAGACCGGCTCACTGGTCTGCTGATCAGCCTCTGGATCATGAAGAGTGCCTTTGTTTTGTTCATGGAAACCAATATAGAATTGATGGACAGCGTCTCAGATCATTCGGTATATGCCACCGTCTTCAAGGCTGCCACAGAAACCCCTGGGGTAGTCAATCCGCACCGCGCCAGAATCCGGAAGCTGAACAACCTGTATGATATTGATCTGGATATCGAAGTCTGCAGCTCCATCACAGTACTGAAAGCCCATAAAATTGCGGTACAGGTCGAGGAACGCATCAAAATAGCACTCCCAGAAATCTTTGATATCATGGTTCATGTTGAGCCCGAAGGAAATGTAGAATCGGATGAGCAGTTTGGCCTGACTCCCAAGGATCTCTGATTCGGTGATACGCAGTGATAAATCAGGATTTATCCTGAACAGCTGGCCCTCTCTGGACCGTCTGGGCCTGAAGGCAGGCACCGTGTCGGGTAAGAATATGGCCTTCCATGCCCCCCGGGGAGTCAATCCTGAAGAGATACGGGAGAACCGCCGGCAACTGTCCCGGGAGCTTGATTTAGACCCGGAACAATGGATCTGTGCCGATCAGGTACACAGCTGCTCCTCTGTTCTGGTGGAGATGAAGGACCGGGGCTACGGTGCCCTCACGGCTTCATCGGCCATACCCCTGACAGATGCTCTGATCCTGGGAGAAGCTAAACTCCAGGGAATGATCTTTACCGCAGACTGTCTTCCCCTGATCCTTTACGACAGGGAAAAACAGATTGCCGCCCTGGTTCATGCTGGTTGGAAAGGAACGGCAGGAGGAATTGCCCCCCTGGTTCTGGAGAGGATGTGCTCTGAACTTGGATGCCGGAAAGAAGAAATCCTGGCGGTGGCAGGGCCTGCCATTCAAGACTGCTGCTATCAGATAGACCGTCCCGTATATGAGGGATTAACAAGGCCCTACCCGGAAACCCGGGGGGCCTTCAGTCCCGACGGCCCTGATCACTGGCGGCTGAGTCTGGAAAAGGCCGTATTTTATCAGCTGCAAGCCTGCGGATTGAAGGAAGACCAGTTGGAGGGCAGTAGTCTGTGCAGCTGCTGCGAAAAGGATCTGTTCTCCTGGCGCCGTGAGGGTCGGGAGAGCCGACGAATGGCTACATTCATCTGTACATAAAAAAAGAGACCGCCAGGGGTCTCTTTTTTTATTCAAAAATAATTTTTCTTTCAGAAAAATTTTATTATTCTTATTTTTTACCAAACAGTTTGGACAGGATTCCTTTCTTTTTCTCTGGAGTTCTGGCCGCTGTCTGGGCAGGCTTGGCTGAGGGTCTGGCAGTATTGCTGGACTTGAGTGGATTAGGTTTCTGATTCCCCTGTCGCTGGGATGAAGGCTTAGAGCTTTTCTTCCGTCTGCTGCCGGCCTGAACGGATTTTGATCCGCCCTTTCCAGATTTCATGGATGCACCATCGGCCTGAAAATCCTCACCGTATTTGGCTTTGTAGTAAGCTAATCGGTCTTCAATGCTGTTTTTACTGCTGACTCTTTCCATGGGTTGGCTGGCAGGAGCTCTGTTTTCGCCCCGATTGCGGGATCGGCTGTCCGTGGGTTTCTGACCCTTGTAGGCTGCTTTCCGCGGTCTGTTCCGGCTGGGACTCCGATTATCTCCACCCTGATGACTATTGGTCTTCTTGATTTCTTCATCCACGGCATCCATGGTTCCTGAGACGGCCATGACGGCAGACTGAACCCGGGCGGCTCTGGCATCCAGAGGTCTTTTGTTTCCACCGCTGTATTTACGGCTGACACCTTTACTCTGGGGACGGCTTCTTCCGTCTCGGCGGCCCTGAAAATCACCGGGAGAACCGGCTCTCTTATCAAAGTGAAAGCGCATTCCTGCACTCTTATCTTCTTCCATCAGGTTTTCTTCTGCCCAGGAAACCGGAATTTTCTGACCCATAAGCTTTTCTATGGAAGGCAGTCCGTATACGAACTTTTCACAGGCAAGGGTAATTGCTTTACCCGACTTACCGGCACGGGCAGTTCTTCCTATTCTATGCACATAGCTTTCTGCATCTGTGGGAACGTCATAATTGACAACCAGGGCCAGATTATCGATATGAAGCCCGCGGGCAGCCACATCAGTAGCCACAAGGAAGGGAGTTTTACCTTCTTTGGCTTCTTCTACAATCTTCAGTCTTTTTTTCTGGGGAAGGTCACCCATGAGACACTTGGCATGGTATCCGTTATGCTCCAGGCGCTTGGCAACCTCATAAGTGGTATGTTTTGTATTGGCAAAAATGAGAGCCGTTTCGGGCTTGTCCCGTTTCATGATGCCTAGAAGAAGTTGCATCTTTTCATCGGCACTGACGTGATACAGCTCCTGTGTAATGGCCTCGACAGCCAACTGCTCCGGTTCAATTACAATTTCACCGGGATCATTCATATATTCCCAGGCGAGGTTGCCCACTTTTGCATTTAAGGTGGCACTGAAAAGCATGGTTCGTCTTAAATCGGGTGCAGGCATTTTGCTTATAATTTTTCTGAGATCAGGAAGAAAACCCATATCAAAGAGACGGTCTGCCTCATCGATGACCAGAATTCCCATCTCTGAAAATCTGATTTTCCCGGATTTGCTGAAATCGATCAGACGGCCCGGAGTTCCAATAAGAATGTCACATCCATCGGCAAGCAGATCTTCCTGTTCGTTGTATCCGACGCCGCCATAAAAGCTTCCCACTCTGAAGTCCAGGAACTCTCCCAGGATTTTGGCTTCTGTCTCAATCTGGACAACAAGTTCTCTGGTCGGGCAGATAATCAGGGCTTTCTGCCCCTTGAAATGCTTGTCTTCACTTAATAATTGAAAAATAGAAATTAGAAACGCTGCCGTTTTCCCTGTTCCTGTCTGGGACTGGGCAAATACATCTTTGTTCTCTAAAACAGTCTGGAACGTCTGTTCCTGTACGGGCATGCACTCTTTAAAGCCTGCCGCTTCAATACCCTTATGGATATTCTCATTAAATTCGAATTCGGTAAATTTCATCTGAATTGTATCTCACACATTTTGTAGCATATTTTTTTAGTCCGGTCGGAATTATTCATCTCATTGGATAAGTTGTCTGCCTGAAAATCATAATTCTTCAGAACATAAACCATTGATTCAGTAAATTCGTACAGGTACTGGGAACTCCACTTCCGGGAGATTCCTGTTCAATATAACCTCTTAATAAAAGCTTTTTAGGTTACAATCAGGATAAGTATATATTTTTTATATATAATTGTCGATATAGTAGTCATCCCCTTAAGGTCTTAATACAAAGAGAATGAAAAAAAATAATAAATTGCTTCTGTTCACACTATCCATATTCACCACCACAGCCTGCCGGATTCAAAGCTCTGGCGAGTATGAAGGCTTACTCAGTTCCGATCCTCTGACCCTGCTCTCACGGTTAAAAGTTGCAGATATTCTGGGAGACAACAGCCTCCTTTATCTGATATCAACGGTCGGTGGGGTTTTGTTTTTCATTCTGGGGATCATCTTCTTTTTCCTTCATAGAAAAGATAAATCCTGGCTCTACCTGAGCCTCTCAGCCCTGGCCGGAGGAATCGTATACAGTCTGCCCCTCTGGGTCGGCAGGGTATCCCTTCCCCCGGAATTCTGGTCCCCTCTGATGGTCAGAACTTTTTTCCTCCTGATTTATTACTGGATGTATCGATCCTGGTGCCGGAAGGCCCTGTATCACAGAACGAAGGTCTGGGCGTCTGTTCTATCGTCAATTTTAGTTTCCCTGACACTGATAGCCGCACTCTTATCGGGTCATTTCCCAGGGATTTTAACCCTTCAATGGCCTGTACCCCTCCTGGCCACGGCCCTGATCATGGATTCCCTCGTGAACAGCATTATGTCCTTTCAGCGCAAGGATGATCCCTCGGGGATTGCCGGGATGATGACTCTTCCTCCCCTGGTCGGCGTAGCCCTCTGGTACTGGTTGAGCCGCGGATTCGGCGGACTTACGCCCTTCCTGAACAATGTATACTATGCCCTTCCTTCAATCCTGATTCCCTGGCAGCTGATCCTGACTATCGGTCTCATCCAGAGCCGCTACAACAAGGAAGAAAAGCGCAATCTCATCCTCGCGAAAATGGTGGAAGACGAAGAGCTTCAGAAGGAGAAACTGGAAGAGATCATCGAGAATCTTGAAGCACAAAATGAAGAAAACACCCGGATACCCGATTACAGCCTGGAATGTGCCAGACGTCTTCTGGGTCACAGGAATGAACTGTCCCCAAAGCTACCCTCTTCATGGACAGGGTCTCAGCGTCTGAGTTCAGAGAGTCCTCTCTGGCCGATTCTGGGAGTATGGAGCAGAGACAATACTCTCCTTTTTGCCGAAAACACAGGAAAGGAATCCCTTATTCCCCTCTTATACCTTCAGGAAATCTTTAAGAGCCTGAAGATGGAAAAACCTGCACAGATGTTCAAATCCATGAATGATAAAATGTGTTCACTCCCTCAAAACCTGGAATCCGGTCTTTCAGGTATTTATCTGTATTTTCTGGAAAATGAACTGATCTGCGGCACCGCCGGCAGTGTCAGGATCTATCTACAGAAGAAAGAAGGTAAAATCATACCTATTCAGGCTGAAGATAAACCGGTCACCTATAAAGAAGGGTTGGGAGTACGAGCCCAGACAAGAGAAGATGGCAAACCCTTCCGCCTGGTCCTGGAGAAGGGTGATAGAATCGTGTTGGTCTCCTGCAGCCTGACCGACAGAGAACTGGATGTCTCTGGAGAACTCTACGGCCAGAAATCCCTTTACAGAGTTTTAAACAGCCACATTACGGCCAACCCTGAAGACACGGTAAAGGCTATCCTGAAAGATTTTGATGATTTTGATCTGGGGAATCCCCTGGATAGACAGATTTTTGCTGGAGGTTTCCTCAAAAACTTAAGATCTTGAGAAACCATGCTTCCGCGGCACTCATTCGGCAATGCCCGCAAGCGGTCGCTGCCCTCATTTCATTTTCGAATCAGATATTATGAGGACTCCACTTGTCATTCTTGACCATATCCACAACCAGGTTGAATCGCAGTTCCGATTGTATGAGCTCCACCCGGGCTACAATAGCGTCCTTATCCAGTGCGCATTGTTTGATCAGCTGACCTCGGGTTGCCTGAGGCAGAAACTCCGAGGGGACACCCAGATTATAGTAGAGGATTTCCGAATGGTTCTCTAATAGAAGCGCGGCGATTTCTTCCCCCATTCCACCAGCGGCGAGCCCCTCTTCGACAAACAATACCTGCTCATAGTTTTCCATCAGGTCAAGGAGAGCCTTTCTGTCCAGAGGACGGATAAAGCGCATATGATAAACATCACAGTTGATACCTTTTTCTTCTAAAATAAGCGCTGCAGAAACCAGCTCTTCCAGGAGTCCTCCCAGGGATATCATCAGAATAGTTGATTTTTTCCTTCTGCTGACAAGAACCCCTTTACCCGCTTCCAGGGGCAGATCCTGGGATTCTCCGGAAGAATAAGTCCCTCCCTTGGGATAGCGGATCAGAACCGGATGATTCGCGGCGAGAGCCCATTCCAAAGACATCTCCATTTCTCTGACGCTCAAGGGAGCCAGAAAGGACAGTCCGGGAATATTCCGGAAGAGCAGAATATCGAAGATTCCCTGGTGAGTCTCACCGTCATCGCCCACGAGTCCGGAACGGTCCATACAGATCACCACAGGAAGTCCCGGAATGGCAATATCATGAATGAGCTGATCCACAGCCCTCTGCATAAAGGTTGAATAGATGGCAACAATCGGTTTCATGCCGGAAACAGCCAGACCCGCGGCAAAGGTCAGGGCATGAGGTTCTGCGATACCCACATCAAAAAATCGGCTGGGGAATTCCTCTTTAAAGGGGAGAAGACCCGTACCGGAGGCCATAGCCGCCGTGATGGCGACAATACGGTTATTCTTTTTGGCCTCGGTGAGGACGGAACATCCAAAGGCGGCTGTGGTGGTTACGATTTGAGGATAAGTCTTGAGGGAGGGGTCTACCTTTCCGGTTTCTATGGCAAAGGGACCGACACCATGAAAAGAAGAAGGATCTCCCTCAGCATGACTGTATCCCTTGCCTTTGGTTGTCAGAACATGAAGAAGTACGGGACCCTCAATATTCCGGACATGCTCGAGAACATCCGCCAGTTTCTCAATACTATGACCATTCACAGGGCCGACATACTTGAAGCCCAGGTCAGTGAAAAGGGTCTCCTTGTAGACAATCCCTTTCACACCCCGTTTTAATCTGTAGACCCATCTCAGAAGGGACTTCCCGGCAAAGGGAATATGGGAAATTGTGAAATCCACAACGATCCTGAATTTACGATAACTTCCTGTCAGGGCCAACCGTGAGAGATAGGAGGAAATGGCCCCCACATTCCGGCCGATAGACATGGCATTGTCATTCAGTATGACTACAAGGTCTTTTTGAAGATGTCCTGTAAAGTTCAGTGCTTCCAGGGCCTGTCCGCCAGTCAAAGCACCATCACCGATGATACAGAGAACCTTGTTCTTAAGATTCTGGAGCCGGTCTCCCGTCAACACACCCAATCCCGCAGAAATGGCGGTGGAGGCATGGCCTGTGTCAAAGATATCATGAGGATTCTCATCCCGCTTGGGAAAACCGCTGAGTCCTCCCTGCTGCCTGATGGTATGGAACAGATCGGCTCTTCCGGTGAGGAGTTTGTGGGTATAACACTGATGGCCCACATCCCAGATGAATTTATCACGGGGTGAGGAGTAAACCTTATGCAGGGCCAGAGTCAATTCGACCACACCCAGATTAGAGGCCAGATGACCACCGTTTTTACTGACCGTACTTATGATGATGCTCCGAATCTCTTCTGCAAGAGTATAGAGCTGCTTTGAAGACAGGTTTTTTATTTGATCCGGATGGTTAATGCCGGCTAGAATAGGATATTCCTTCACACATCACCTCAGGATGAAGTTTGCACCAAAGGGGCGCCAAAATAAAAGGCGGTATTAAAAAATACCGCCCTTTCTCACAAGAAGTTCAAACTATTTATGTTTATGTCTGTTCTTTCTCAACTTCTTTTTTCTTTTGTGAGTTGCGATTTTCTTTCTTTTACGTTTTCTACCACAGGGCATTTTTCGTAATCTCCTTACTACTTTATGGTTCCATCCTGTCGGTTCATGCCCCACAGGTAATCTAAATTCTCATCTCTGGCTGTACAGAGCTTAAATATTATGCCGTTTTCATCCTTTGAGGTCAAGACCCGGCAGTAGTAAAAACTTCAATCACTTTTCTGACATCTTCAGTCTGATCAGGGTGAAACCACTGCACTCCGGGAAGAGAGCTGAAAAATGTCATCTGCCGTTTGGCATAGCGCCTTGAATCCTTCTGAATACGGGCTTTAACATCTCCCAGAGTCAGGCAGCCTTCTCTTAAAAAAGGAAAGAACTCGCTGTAACCTATTCCTTTCATACCCGGATCATCCTCACAGGCTCCCCGGGTTATCAGATTTTTGACCTCTTCATAGAGACCCTGTTGAAACATGATCTCCACTCTTTCATTGATTCTCTCATACAGTTCCGCCCGGGGCCGCTCCAACCCCAGAAGGAGACAGGGAAGGTCATTCCTGGGTTTGCTTGCTGTTTTATATGTAGAAAGAGCTTGTCCTGTCCCCCGGAAGACCTCCAGAGCCCTGACAATGCGGGAGCGGTCCGCTGGATTCAAGCGCTCTGCCGTCTCGGGATCAACCAGGGCCAGCTGCATATGAAGAGCCTGAGGCCCCTTCTCTGACAGCTCGTCATTCAGGGTCTCCCTGAGTCCGGCCGGTATGGGCGGAATGGGGGGCAGTCCAAAAAGAAGATTTTTAAAATAAAAGGCGGTTCCACCTGAGAGAACAGGAAGTTTTCCCCTGTTATGAATACCCCGGATGCACTCTTCGGCCAGGCGCACAAAATCACCAGTGTTAAACTGTTCTGTATAATCCAGGATGTCTATAAGATGATGGGGGATTCTTTTTAAGCTGGGGGGATCGGGTTTGGCACTGCCGATGTCCAGCAGGCGATACACCTGCATTGAATCGGCACTGATGATCTCGGCGGAATCGCCAAACAACTCTTCCAGGAGATCCGTTTTCCCTACTGCCGTCGGTCCAAAGAGACAGACGACAGGAGGGAGAGTTTTATTTCTGGTATTCGTACTGAACTTTTTTGGAAATGATTTCTTCCAAGGCAGTAGAGACAATTTTTCCTCTATTCTTATCCAGATCATCGCTACCGGCCATGCTGATCTGCTCAGCTCTGTGAATGGCCGCATTGGTTAACTCGTACATATTACCTTCGTGATTTACCAAGTCTCCGAGAGGGATAATTAATTCGCGATTAATGGGCATTGACAATCCTTATCTTCAAAATTTGAGATATCCCAAGAAGTATACTGACGCCGGTGCTCTTTGTAAAGACAAACTACTGTCCAAACTGATATATTGTCAGGAACTGAATGATGATCAGGAGGGACCATTGCTGCGGCGATTCCGATTCTTCTATAAACTCTTTATTGCCTTCTTCCTGACCGGAGTAATACCAGTAGCTCTCCTCAGTACATCCTTTGCCCTCTTTTCGGGTGGTATTGTAACAGGTTCCTACAAACAGCAGGGCCACATTGCCATCAGGGGAATGTCAGAGGACCTCAATGCTCTCCTGCAAAAGTACCGCCACACAGTCTACTCACTCAGCAGTGATGATGAAATCATTGAGGCCATCCTGGAAGATAAGGTCCCGGAACGCTCAGATCTTCTGACACTCTATAAGAAGATTTACACAGCTCTCAGCGGTCATATTGATCATGCGTCCCTCCATGTCATCAGCCTGACAGGCTTTCCCTCCTTTTCCACCCATCAGATTCCAAAATCCTATCTGAATAGGGATGATGCCGCGGGCGGTTCATTCTCACTGGCCCGGAGTCAGCCGGAAAGATCATGGGCTGTTTTTAATAATTTTATCAATGAAAGGGGCAATATCGTCATGATGACCCTCATCAGGGCCATCCGGGATTCAGAGGGAAGCATCATCGGCTTTGTGGTGCTGGACATCAATAAACCCCATATAGCCCGGATGAGTGAAGAAAAGAATCAGGATGTTTTTTCGCAGATTCTGATTGTGGATACGAAGAGAAATCTTGTGAGTGATCTCAGGCACAGTGA
>NZ_JAQIBL010000260.1 GCF_027859075.1 Oceanispirochaeta sp.
GCTGCGGCATAACAGGTTTCAAGGCCATGGTCGGAGAGGCGGCACCCCGCATCGTGAAAGTACTGGTGCCGGATTTCGATGGCCTTGACCAGGGAGGCAGAATCCCGGATGTCCGTTCCCACGGCCTTGGAAAGGGCGATAATGTAGTCTTTCCAGAGGGGTTTTTCGATGGCCATGGCCTTGTCGGGCCGCCAGGTGGGGAGCACTTTGACCTGAAATCCTTCGGCTGCCAGGGATTTATGGTACTCCAGACTGTCGATGGGATCGTCGGTGGTACAGACGATTTTGACATTGCTGTCGACCATCAACTGACGGGCACTCATGCCTTTGTCGATGACCTTCTGAGAGCGGTCCCAGACTTCCTGAGCGGTATCGCCGTTCAGAACGAGGTCATCGATGCCGAAGTAGCGGGCAAGCTCGAGGTGGCACCAGTGGTACATGGGGTTGCGGAGAAGATAGGGCATGGTTTCGGCAAACTTCTGAAATTTCTCCCTGTCCGGAGCATCACCGGTGATGTATTTTTCATCTACACCGTTGGTGCGCATGCACCGCCATTTATAGTGGTCTCCCCCCAGCCAGATCTGGGCGATGTTATCCCATTTTTTGTCTTCTAAAATTTCTTTGGGACTCAGATGACAGTGGTAGTCTATGATGGGCTGGTCCTTGGCGTACTCTTTATAGAGGCGTTTCGCCTCATTGTTTTCCAGTAAAAAATCGTCTTTTATAAATTTCATGATTCTTTTAATCTCCTTATCGAAGCTTGATTACTTGGTCTTTCCCACTGTATTTTACCATACAAAACTATAGAATGACCCCATCCTTGAAAATTGAAATTTCCCGGTATCCCTTTCTTTCGTTCATGGCCTCCTCTCCCGAGGCAATGGCCAGGACCTTATCGGTCAGATCCAGGTTCACTTCATCCAGGGTTTTTCCTTCCACGGCAGTTCCCGCATTAAAATCTATCCAGCTCTTTTTACGGCGGGCCAGGTCTGAGTTTGTCGCGATTTTCACGGTGGGTACAGGGGCTCCCAGAGGGGTTCCCCGTCCTGTCGTAAAGAGGAGAACAGTAGCTCCGGCCGCGGTCATGGCGGTGGTGGAGACGATGTCATTCCCCGGACCATTGAGGAGAATCAGACCCTTGCCTTCCACCCTGCCGCCATAGGGGATCACTTCGCTGATGGTGGCCCTCCCCCCTTTTTGAATACATCCCAGAGACTTGTCTTCCAGGGTTGTGATGCCGCCGTCTTTATTCCCGGGGGAAGGATTCTCATAAACCACCTGATCATGCTTTGTAAAGTAATCCTTGAAGTCGTTGACCAGGCTGACTGTCTTATCGAAGACCTCCCTGTTGAGGCATCGGTTCATCAATATGGTTTCAGCACCGAACATCTCGGGGACCTCGGTCAGTATCGATGTGCCTCCCGCGCCCACAATGCTGTCTGAGAATCGGCCCACCAGAGGGTTGGCCGTGATGCCTGATAGCCCGTCGGAGCCTCCGCATTTGAGACCCACCACCAGCTCGGAAACCGGGGTTTCAACACGTTTGTCCTCTTTGACCACATCCAGCAGTCCGCGGATCAGATCCAGTCCTGTTTCCACTTCGTCTTCAACATCCTGGGTCGAGAGAAATTTCACCCTCTTATCGTCGTAGTCGCCCAGGGCCTCTTTGAAGGAGGGGATGTTGTTGTTCTCACACCCCAGGCCCAGCACCAGAACGGCCCCCGCATTGGGATGGTTCACCAGGTCGGCCAGGATGGTCCGGGTGGTCTGATGGTCATCCCCCAGCTGTGAACAGCCAAAGGGATGGGCAAAGCTGAAGATGCCACCGCATCGTCCCTGGTTCTCCTTCTCTGCCAGACAGCAGAGGATTTCGGCGGTCTTATTCACACAGCCCACGGTGTTGATTATCCAGAGTTCATTACGGGTTCCCGTCCGGCCGTCGGCCCGGGGATAACCCAGAAAGGTCCTACCCCGGAGCGGGCTGTCGATGAGGGCAGGGACCACAGGTTTATAGTCATAACTCAGGGACCCTGAAAGGAGAGTTTTCACATTGTGGGTATGGAGATGTTCTCCCTTTTTGACTTCCTCTACGGCCTTCCCTATGGGATAGCCGTATTTCAGGATTTCATCTCCCGGGCTTAGGTCTTTCAGGGATATTTTATGACCCGCAGGAATCTCTGTCAGGGCCTTCACACCCAGAATATCTGTTCCGGAGGGGATCGATTTCAAGGCGACGACAACATTATCCAGTTCAGAAATTTGAATCCATATTTCAGCCATCGATCATATCCTTCAATACGGCGGGCACACCATCTATCACCATGCGGCAGAGAAAGGTGGATGTCTTTAATCCGAGTCCTTCCCGGGTGTTGAGATCCAGTCCCCAGTAGTCCTCTTTTGCCAGAACGCTGGTCATGATTGTTTCGGCTTCCTCCATGGTTCCACCGGTCAATCCGTCCCAGAGGGATGCAAAGAAATCCAGGATTTCGGGAGAGTCGCTGATGGCGTATTCCCTGCCGTCCACAGCCCGATGAGCTTTCAGGGTTATGTCAGAGCCCTGGCTTCCTTTATAGAAGAGGACCAGGGCAGCCAGAGAAAAGCTCAGGACTTCGGGGAGGCTTTTTTTCCTCTTCACATATTCCAGCAGTGACGGCAGGACCCGGGTTTTAAATTTGGAAACCGAGTTCAGGGAGATGCTTAAGAGAAAGTGTTTGATATAGGGATTGCTGAAGCGTTCCAGGATGGCTTTACCGTACTCATCCAACTCTGCGGCGGGGAGGTCCAGGGTGGGAATGATCTCTTCGAAGATTCCCTTGCGGATATACTGTGAAATGACGTCATCATACATGCAGTCTTGTACAGTTTCCAATCCATACAACCAGGCGGCCAGGACGGTCATGGTATGGGCGCCGTTGAGGATGCGGACCTTCCGGGTCCGGTAGGGAGCCATATTATCGCACCATTTGACATTCAGTCCGGCCTGGATGAGGGGAAACTCCTTCTCGTACTCCCGGGGGCCCTCGATGACCAGAAAGTGAAAGATTTCGCCTGTGTTCAGCACATTATCTCTGTATCCGATCTCCTTCCAGAGATCTTCCACCTCGTACCGGGGATAGCCACTCACAATGCGGTCTACCAGGGTGTTGAAAAAGACATTGGCTTCGGTGATCCAGAGGATAAAGTCCTCATTGTCAGGATACCAGGAAGAAGCCAGTTCCAGGAGGATGGCTTTCAGCATGTCCCCGTTGCGGTCAATCAGCTCACAGGGGAAAAATAGGAAACCCTTGTCCCGGGCTCCCTCAAAAAGGTCATACCTTTTTTTAAGAAGGAGGAGGAGTTTGCCTGGAAAAGACTGAGGAGGCTGATCGGCCTGGCTGTCTTCCTGACGGAGTACTATCCCCGCTTCTGTCGTATTGGAGACGATGATCCTGAGATCGGGATTCTCTGCTTCCTTGAGATAACTCTGAAAGTCCTCATAGGGGTTTACGGCCCGGTCGATGACATCGATGATCTTCTTTTCAACAACGACCTCACCCTTCTGAATACCCCGTAAAAAAAGAGTGTACAGGTAATCCTGCTCCTTCATCATGCCGATCATGCCCTGAGGCAGGGGTTGAACCAGGGCCACTTTTCCATTATAAAGGCCCTGACTATTCATCTCATCCACCATCCAGTCGATGAAGGCACGGAGGAAGTTCCCCTCTCCGAACTGCAGGATGGTAACAGGCCTGTTCTCTGGTATGACACCAGCCTCAAGACCTGTTTCTTTATTCAAACCATTCATAACACTCTGTGCATTCATTAAATTACTCCTTAAATATTCTTTTCAGGGCCCAGTTCCGATGGCTGGTCATAGCCTCATCGGCTTTATCCGGATCTCCTGTTTTTATGGCATTGATAATTTCCTGATGTTCCTGAGGGATTCGGGAAAAGTCCTGATCTCTCTGCTTCAGGTGGGGCTGTTCCATGGTGACGATACGGGGGGTAAGCTGACTGAACAGGGAGACCAGAATATGGTTCCTCGTGGCATTGGCGATGGCCAGATGAAAGAGGTAATCCTCTTCCAGGTAGGCGGAGCTTTTATTTTTGGTGTAGAAACTCTCCAGAAAAATCTGCTGCCTTTCGTCGATCAACTTCAAATCGGCCTCTGTTCTGCGTTTTGCCGCCAGACGGGCGCACTGCACATCCAGAATAAACCGGGCTTCCATCAGGTCGGCCATTTTCTGGTCCCTGGACACAGGGATGGAACTCATCAGTTCTTCGATGGTCTCCTGCCTCATGGAGCTGATCCGGGTCCCGCTCTGGGGAGAGATTTCCACCAGACCGTAGAACTCAAGCTTTTGAAGAGCCTTGCGGACATTCCCCCGGCTGGTACTAAGGGTCTCGGCCAGGGCTCTTTCTGAGGGCAGACGTGCCCCGGGCAGGAGCTCTTTGGTATGAACTAATTCCCGGATTCTCTGAAGTATAAATACTTCAGGGTCCAATTCGGGATCTGCTTCCTTGAAATATTTCAAATCGACAACAGAATCCTGATTCATCAGATGTCACTCCTTCCATATTTGGTCAACCAATTAGGACTATTTATACATTTGGTTAACCAATATGTCAAGATGATTTCACTGGTAAAGTTAGAAAAGAAGGGATAAGATTCAATCTACAGAACATCAAATATCCTGACCCTTTATGCCTCCCTTCAGGCATAAAGGGTCAGGAAAACAGGAGTGACTATGCCCAGTGTTGATATGCCTCTCAAGGACCTCAAAAAATACAATGGGATCAATCCGAAACCCGCTGATTTTGATAAATACTGGGCGGAAGCCCTGGCAGAACTGGATACTCATGATTTGAATCCCGAACTTGTCTCCGCCGATTTTAAGGTGCCCCATGCGGAGTGCTTTGATCTGTATTTTATAGGAGTGGGAAATTCAAGGATTCATGTGCGTTATGCCCGTCCATCCAGCATCTCTCCCGATACGAAACACCCCGCGGTTCTTCATTTTCATGGATACACCGGAGAAACACCCCCCTGGTCTGAACTGATGAGCTGGACTGCGGCAGGATTCTCTGTTTTTGCCCTGGACAGCCGCGGTCAGGGAGGTCTCTCAGAAGACAAAAGCACCGTTTCCGGGACAACCTGGCGGGGACAGATCATCCGGGGTCTCTCAGACAGCCCGGAGAAACTGCTCTTCCGTCAAATCTATCTGGTTTCGGTGGCTATGGCCCGGATAGCCTTTGCCAGTCACTAGGTGGATGAGAAAATGGTGGGAGCCCTGGGCGGGTCTCAGGGGGGAGCCCTGACCCTGGCCTGCGCCGCACTGGAACCCCGGATCAAACGGGCGGCTCCCCGCTTCCCCTTCCTCTGCGATTTCAAGAGAGTCTGGGATATGGATCTTGGTGAAATGGCTTATGAGGAGCTTCAATACTTCTTTAAGAAGTTTGATCCCACCCATGAGCGTGAAGAGGAAATATTTACAACCCTGGGCTACATTGACCTGCAGTTCCTGGCTCCCCGGATCAAGGCGGAGGTTCTGCTCGGTACAGGACTGATGGATACGATTTGTCCTGCCTCCACTCAGTTTGCCATGTATAACAAGATTAAGGCTCACAAGGAGATGATCGTATATCCTGATTTCGGCCACGAAAGCATTCCTGATTTTGATGACAGGACGTATCAGTTTATGATGGGATTATAAAAAGAGGTTCTATGAAAATAAAGCGGGGATTATTCCTCTCCATTATCATCCTCGGACTCTTCGCTACGAGCTGCAGCGAATACAACGGGGTCAACTATCGGGCCCTCAAAAGGGGCAATATAAAAATCTTTGTCAGCCGGAATTCGAACAACAAATTTATTAAAAATCAGATTTGGAGCGTTTCAAAATTTCTAAAGGACAAGATTCCTAAACAAACCGGGAACTATGAGGTCTATATCATAGATCATGACATCAAAGAACTTCTGGGGGATAAGACGTTCTCAAAGCATATATTCGATAGGGTATTTGAGAATCCTTTTTACTCGGATGTCCAGAAAGATAAGGCGATCCTGCCTATCTCAGCCGATCTGGATGCCATTGCATCAGACAGATACCAGGGCAGCCTGGAGTCCCTCTATTTTATCCCTCTCGCCGATATAATAATCATCCGGAACAGCAACCAACCAGATAAAGACCACTTTCTCTACGGCTATCTGTCACTCCTGTTGTTCGAACACAATCCGGAATATTACCTGAATTACGCCTCTAACGAAGACGATCTGACAGACCTCCTGCTCTTCCGTTATCTGCTGACCGGCTTCAGCAGTTTCCAATCCCGATACTTTGCAAAATATCCCAACCGCAGGGAATCTCTGGCACTCTATAAAACCATCATAAAAACTGATATCAAATACCTGGAAAGTAATAATCCAGTGGATCTCGAACTATTCAGACTCAAATCTGTTAAACAACTTGTCAACGAACCGGAATCCCTGCGTTATTATGCCCATTTTTTCAACTATCTATCTGAGAATATGGAAGAAAAAGAATTTCTGGACCTGATGGATTCCTTTTTCCGATCGGAAAACAAAGGACAGGATGATTTGAGGGAACAGTTTTACAATTGGCACCGCAGGTGAAGTATTGAGGAAAGACTTAATGTCAGCCTGGCAAAAATTTTATTTTTTTTATTTACAAAAGAAACTGACAAGTTCCGGGGACTTCTCAAAATACTGATCCGCCCCCAGAGCCAGAAGTTCTTCCCGGGGATGGGCTCCCCAGGTGACGAGTCCACTCTTC
>NZ_JAQIBL010000261.1 GCF_027859075.1 Oceanispirochaeta sp.
CATCTAATGAAATAGGAATCCTAAATCATAACAATAGGCCTTCTACTAAGCCTTACTTTATGAAATCTGTCAGCATATCATTTTCATATCGTTCTATAGTTGCATTATTGTAATTACAATACTATAATTATATTATGCATTTCGAATGGGATGAGGAAAAAGACCAAATCAACATTAGTAAGCATGGCCTCTCCTTTAAAGATGCAAAATATGTGTTTGCCGATCCCTTTGCAATTAGCCGTGATGATTTTACCGAATCAGAGAACCGTCGGCAAATCATGGGACATATTGGCGGTACTTTGCTCGTCCTGGTTGTCTTTACAATGAGAGACAAACAAGGTGAAGAAGTTTTAAGAATAATATCTGCAAGAAAAGCGACAACGGCAGAGAGGAGGAAGTATGAAGCAGGACAGTGGTTTTAGCCCTATGGATGAAGATACAAAGGCCAGACTGGCAGCTCTCGCTGATCTACCGGACTCCCAGATAGATACTTCAGATATCAAAGAGTGGTCTGATGAAGATTTTTCCAAGGCAGTACCTTTTCATGATATCTACAAGCCCAGGAAGGAGCAGATAACAACCCGTATTGATGCGGATATTCTGCTTTGGTTGAAAAGCCATGGGAAAGGTTATCAAACTCTGATGAACGATCTTTTGAGAAAAGAAATGATTGAAGAATGTCGGAAACAAGAGGTCAATTAGTTTCTCTACTTTCTTATTATGGCGGAGTGGTTCGAACAGTTTATCCATTGAAAGGGCAGGATATTAATTTAGCAGAATGACAGGTACAACTCATTTCTTATGACTCTTCATTTTCAATTCTACCGGGTATCAACTACCGGATAGAATAGAAATTTAATATCGTAACAAAGAGGCTGCAGCAGTCAGGCCGTTGGCCTGCAGCTGAGCCGGATGTTACGACTGTTGATTTTTCCCACTAGATTAGTGTACTTGTTTCTGATTCGGAGGATCTCAATATCCAGAACGGTCTCTTGTCAATAATGGCCGGTTCATAGTCAAACTGTCTTTCTATAAAGCTAAGGTTTCCTAAATGAATCTACCAGGAGAAACCTGGAAAATATCAGAAAGTTCATGAGCTATTGCTTTACTGATTCCTCTCGAGCCTCTTTCCATAGCTGAAATATTCTGTTTGGCAATACCAAGTTTCTCACCTAATTCAGTTTGGCTCAAACCATTTCTTTTTCTATAGCGTTTAAGGACCTGCCCAGGTTTTGAAATGTTTGCTCTCTCTCTATACCAGGCTGTTTCTCTTATATCCACAAGCTCATCATCATTGTTGATGATCTCTACTTTACTATAATTATCTGTAAGAAACTTAATGAGCTTCTCCGGAATTTCTTCTGCATTAATCTCAATATGGGGCTTTTTCACGACTGCCAACATAATACACCTCCAATTCTAACCGATCATCACTGAGAACTCTCCAGCACGCGACCCACCGGTAATCCAAGTGACAGTGGAATTCAGTCTTATTCTCATTTAGTGAGCTGAAGTTCCTCCATCCTTTCTGGATCGGTCCTAACGCTCTTAGGTCTTCAACAAGGTCAAAGAAATCATCTTGTCTTGCTGATGGCATCTTTCTGACACTTTTCAAAACTCTGTTTTTAATCTCTACCTTGTACACTATTAAATAGTAATACATATTAGATTACTTGTAAATACCGGAATTTATTAGATTGGTACAACAAGGAAAAGATACGATAAATATTAGAAGCTATCAAACCTCATTTAGGGTTTCGGGGGAGGATTCCCCCTTTGTTTAAATGATATTTGATTATAAATAATTGAGGCTGTCCCATAACTTATGAGACAGCCCCTTTTTTTAACTTTTAAAGATTTACTTTATCAATATAAATTCGACTCGTCTGTTTTTCCATCTGTTCTGCTCATCGCTATGAGGAACGACAGGTCTATAACCACCGTAGCCCATGCTGCTCATGCGTTCGACTTTTATACCTCTCTGGATCAGGGCCGACTTAATGCTTTCGGCTCTCTCCCTGGAAAGGGGCAGTAGAACATCATTTTCTTCAGTCTTCCACTTTTTCTCATCCTTCCAGAGTAATCGAACCGCATGCCCTTCCAGCTGAATATTGTATTGACCATACTTATTCAGAATCTCAGTGAGGCGATCCAGAGTTTTCAGGTTCCTGTTCTTCAAATCAGGGTCAATGGAAAGATAATCAGCAGTAAAGGGTTTAAAATAAATGCTTGAAATACTGATCCTCAGTCTGTCTCCCTCCTTGAGTACCAGAATATCAATAGGGATCGTTTTCTTCACAGAATTCCGGTTCCCGACCCCATCGACAGCACTGACTTCCAGGATATAATCAGAGGCAGACTGAACCAGCTCACCCCTCTTATCCTTTCCATTCCAAAGAAATGATCCATTTTTAAAATTCATAGGATTCAGAGAAAAGAACAGAGATCCAGCGGGATCAAGAATCCGGGCCGTCCAGCTTTTAATTCCTGAAGGATCCTGGGGATCAATATTGATGGTCAGAACATCACTGTCGCCATCATTATCAGGAGAAAAAGGCAGCTTTGAAGTAGAGAGATTGATTTCCGGTTCTGTCAGATCAATTCTCACAGAAGGAACAGCACTTATCTTCTCATAGTTACCTTTGAGGTATTCAACTTCCAATTCACCACGAAAGAGACCTTCTTTGATAGCACCCTCTGTGTTCCGTCCATCCCATGAGATTGACTCGGGAATAAGGGCATTCAATCCCTCAACCTTATAAACCGGAGCATCCGACTCAGTAAGGACTGAGAATTTCCAGGAAATAATGCCTTCTTTCACCGTTGGCTGAGGATAAAACATCACAATATCAGAATCTCCGTCGCTGTTGGGACTGAAAATATTGATGGATTGAGTCAATTGTACGGGAGTAGCCTTTGTATCCACAGCAAAAAGACTGGAGAGAAAGACGGCAGAGTTTCCGGAAGCATCTGTGGCACTCAGCTTATATTGATACAAACCGTCAGAAACCAGAGGACCTGATCCGCTCATCCCATCCCAGACGACAGGCAGCGCACGCTCATACCAGTTCCAGGATCTGATGGCTGTTTTTTCAAACATGATCTGGCCGGTCCAGACTGTTTCCACACTGCTGCTCTGGAATATTTCCACCGTATCCTTCCGTCCATCATTATTGGGAGAAAAAACGGGCAGAGACACTTTAACGACTGCGCTGGGTGGTGTCAAATCCAGTTTGAGTTTTCCCGAAACGGCTTTCTGAATGTCCCCATTGTTATACTGGACTTCCAGGCTGGCATAATAATACCCCTCGGGTAGAGTTTTGCCCGATTTCTTGCCGTCAAAAGTGTAAACTCCTAAGCTGTCTGGCGTTAAATCTTTGATCAGATCTCCTGCAGCATTGATGATCTTTAATTTAGAAGATTTAATCTTGTTTTTTTCTGCGGCCTGTACATCGATCCTGATGGTGTCCATGACACCGTCATCATTGGGGCTGAATTGATCAGAACCCAGAAGCTTCATCTGAACGGGATAGGTTGTATTATCAATAAAGATTTGATCATAACCCAGTTGGAACTTGTTACCGGCCTCATCCGTAGATTCCAGAGAGTAGGAATACTGACCTTCAGGGCTTAACTTGTCCTCCCCGGTCCTGCCGTTCCAGGAAAAATTTCCCGCAATCCTATTCCATTTAAAAGTCTGGATAAGTTCATTTTTTTTATTTTTCACGGAACCGACCCAGAGAGCCTCAGAACTGGATGCCTTTTGATATATGTCCAGAGAATCCTGACTGCCGTCTCCATTAGGTGAAAAAATGGAATAGGGGAAGTACAATTCTGCATAGGGGGCCGTGTTGTCGACAATGATTTTGACAGGTCCTAAAAACCCGTTGTTCCCGGTATAGTCATAAACCTCGACCATCAAATAATAATCGCCGTCTGCAGCCCATTCACCAATCTGGGTTGTTCCATCCCAGAGGACTTCTCCCGGCACAACCGCTGGATGCTTCCTCTTGAAAAGCCCCTTAGGCTCATCTTTCCAGGTTTTTGAAAATACGATTTCATCCAAAGGAGATCGTATTTCTATTGTATACCCCTGTATTTTCAGACCTTTCGTTTCGGGAATGTTCATGGGAACAGAAATGGTATCCATGATCCCGTCCTGATTAATGGGAGAAAGATACAGATCCTTCCCTTCTGCCTCCAGGGGGATTTCTCCCACAAATGTGGCACATCCGGACAAACTCAGGATGAGTAATATAGAAAACAGGACAAACTTCAGATTCTTCATCAACAAGCCTCGATGTATAGTCATAATAATAAACAGGGATATACACTGAACACATAACAAAATCAAAGTCAAAAATTACAATATAAGTCTGTTTATTTTATTTCTTTTTATTTCTTTTCAACTGACCCAGACTGCTTCCGATCCATCCAAAAAGGATTCCGGCAAAAAGCATGGATAACAGCAGAATAAAACGCGGCATGGTCAGGGACCACATGAGAAAATTGACCTGAACCGGTACAGAATTCTGAATGAATAAAATCAGACAGACAATCCCAATGAGAATTCCAAAGATAAAACGAAACATAGATCACTCCTTAATCTGGATCAAACAAGATCCATTATTAAAGCTAGTCTTTTTTTTGTTAAAAAACAAATTATTTTATGAGATTAAGAAGATTGATAATTTATTTTATGTTAAGGATTTATTTCCAGAAGTCTTAATAGCTGATCCAGAGTGTTTCTGATGCCTCCGGGATCACGGGAAGGACCTGAAATATCGGCCTCTTCCAACCCTCTTTCCTTTATCAGATATTCCCTGACCCGGGGTCCGCAGAATCGTCCCTGACAGGCGCCCATACCCGCCCGGGTTCTCCTTTTAACCGCATCAAGGGAACGAATGGGAATTCCCCTGGACAGTGAATCCCTGAGGACTGACTCGCTCACCTGTTCACAGCGGCAGACAAAGCGCTCCGGATCTCCATAGGGACGATCCGCACCGGCAGAGGCTTCCTTCGGCGACTGGAGAGTCCCTGGACGGCATAAGGCTTTCCGATGGGGATCGAAGTCTTCTTTTTCCTGAAGAAGAAGACCTTTTTCTTTTAACAATCCTTCAACCATCAAGGCAATGGCGGGTGAGGATGTCAGGCCGGGAGATTCGATACCAGCCAGATTAAAAAAATCCTCCACCGGCGACTCTTCGATAATAAAATCGCCCCGGTCTCCCCCGGGACGGACTCCGGAGAACATCCGGATCGTCAGCTTCGGATCCAAAGAGGGAACCGACAAACGGGCGGTTCGCATGATGGCAGCCAGGGTTTCCGGGTCGGTTCCCAGATCCTCGGGACTCTGAACCTCTTCCGCATTGGGTCCGATAAGCAGATTGCCCCACACAGTGGGAGTCACCAGTATCCCCTTCCCCTTCTCTGTGGGGGGCTGAAAGACAACCAGATCCAGATCCAGGAGCCGGGCGCTTCCCCTGCGCAGAAGAAGATACTGGCCCTTCCGGGGATGGATTGAAAAGTTAGCCGCTCCTGCCAGGGCAGCAATCTCTGCACTGCCCGCACCTGCCGCATTGATAACATATTTTGATGAAAAGGCCCTGTTGCCGCTTTTAACCTGAAAACCGGAACCCAATTTAGAAATGGCGTCGACCGGGCTGTCCAGATGCAGGGTCACTCCGTTCCGGATGGCATTCTCGGCCAGGGCGATACAAAACTCATAGGGGGACACAATGCCTGTTTCAGGGCAGTGTAAAGCCCCCAGGAGGGCGGGATTCAGGGCGGGAGACAAAGACAATGTCTCATCGGCAGAGAGGATTTTCAGTCCTTTGACGCCATTGCGCTCACCGTTCTGCATCAAATTGTTAAGGGTGATCAGGTCTTCCGGAGCAAAGGCCAGAACAAGAGAACCGGTTCTTCTGAATCCGAAGTTCAATTCCTCTTCAAGCTGGTCATACATCCGGTTCCCCTTGATGCAGAGATCCCCCTTGAGGGTTCCGGCCTTGGCGGTGTAACCCCCGTGGACAATACCCGAGTTTGCCCTGGTGGCCCCGGTTCCCACATCATCCGAGGCTTCCAGCAGGAGGATATTCAGTTTATACCGGCTCAACTGCCGGGCCAGGGCACAGCCCACTACACCGGCTCCAATGATTAGTACATCTGCAGACTCCATGGAAGAACTCCCCCTTGAAATGATATTGATTAAGAATAGTACAGAAGCCGTAACTTTTCCGGTCCTCCCAGGCTACTCATCCAGGAGTCTTTTCTCTCCCTCCAGCCCTCTCAGGGGGGCAATATCCTGACTCACTTCGATAACCCCCTTGTACACATCATCCTCAAAGAGAGGTAAATAGCGGATATGAATGAATCGGTCCCCCATCCGAATCCAGAACTCAGCACTCTCTCTCCGCCTGGCCTTAAAATCTTCTACGATTTTCTGCACCATATGGACGCTGTCCGGGGGGTGGCAATTCTGAACATCCCGTCCAATGATTCCCGGAGACCGGGGAAAGATCCTCTCTTTCCCCTGACTATAATAACGGACCCGATCCTTCTCATCCACATAGGTAATATCCAGGGGAAGATTCTTAAGCATCAGGTTAATCTGGTTGGGCAGCAATGTCCCCACAGACAGATCAATCCCCGGATGTTTGTCTGTCGTTGATACACCAGAATGATTCCCGCAAGAAGAGAATTCTGAAGGAAAGGGAACATCAAAAGCAGTTCCGTATTCCTTCAGTTCCTGATTCATTTTATGGAAGCGCTCCTCCGGTATGGCCCGATAGGCAACAGGAAAGAGGATGACTTCCTCCCGATAGGTCATGGCAGCGATTTTCAGATAAACATCTCCATAGACACGGTTGAATTCCTTCCAGTCCCTCAGGCTTTCAGAGGCCAGCTCCAGTTCCAGAAGCAGGTATTTCAATCCCTTCAAAATGATTTCATGGATATGCCACATCAGTTTGGTACAGCGGAACTCTTTCAAGCAGTCTTCCAGGGCCGATGACAGGGGATATTCCAACTTCTGATAATGGGCACTGAGGTCGGTTAAGATCTTCAATTCTTCCAGGAGGTTGACACGGCAAGACTCATCGGGACCATCAGGAGTAAGGGAAGCACTGAACTCTTTGAAGAGCCTGGGCAGACGGGTTTTATGGGTCTGGAGCGCCCTGTTTTCCTTGAGGAGAATGCTGAGAAAATGATCTTCCGGCAGCGAAAGAGGGGGCTGCTTATCCAGTCCTTTCCCGCAGGCTCTGATAAATCGGGCCACAGAGTTTTCAATTCTACCAAAGTCATTTGAGTGGGTTAAAAGCTCATCGATGGCATTGTTGACCTGCCAGGAAGTCGCATTTTCCAGAAACACCCGGTATTGCTCAAAGCCTTCACGGCTCCGGATTCCTTCATATAAGTCAAAAAGATACTCATATAAGGGATTTTTGCTGTTTATTATTTCACTCATAAAAATTTTACTCCTGCCCTTCCATAGCTATACCATAGTCTGAGTCAGGATGCAGTAATTTGGTAAAAAAAAGTAAGAAAATACCCGGTCTGTTCAGAAGATTCTTTGTCATCATGTCCGGAATGGCACATTGTCAGGGGAAGCGGCCTGGGGTTCCTTCTGGTCCTGGGACCCGAAGGAGACATGGTCTCTGATTACCTGGCTCTTTTATTCCCTCTACCCTCATTTCAGGATCTATAGGAAGAGAGGTCTCAGGCTGTGCTCCTGGATTGCAGTTATCGTATTTTTATCGACCCTGTTTACTTTTTTCGGGGTGAATTACTTTATGAGGGGACTTCACAGTTATAGTTAGGATTGAATCCAGGACGGAGATATAATCAATCCGGCCGGATTGTTGATAAAATCAGCACTTGAAGCGGAGGGTATTAACAATAGCAACATCGCCGGCTACTTCTGCGGCAATCTTCTCAATTTTTTCAATATCACCTTTGCTATCCACCCTACCGGAAAGCTGAACTTCCAGTGTAGGAGAAAAAAAGCTACCCTTTTTCACAACACTAACCAACATCCCAGTCATTACGATATTGGAGTCATTAGCCTTAACGGCAGCCATGATTTTATTTTTGAGATTTTCCGTTTTTGAAGACATACATTTTTCCTTTTACTCCTGAGTTATTTTTATGGAGTATGTACTATTATAGTCGCATTTGTACTATTTAAATAGGGTTTACTGAAAAAGTCTTTCAGGCAACCCTATTTCTCCTGATTTTGAATCTTTCTTCAATTTCTCTCATTTCTATGGAACACATTTTGTCCAAGTTTATGACAAAAATTGAAAGGAAGATCTCAGTTTCTATTGGGGGACGACCAAGAGGTTCTTCAGTCATCCGGAGATCCCGATCTTTACAGTATTTTCTATTCTCTCGATTCTGGTAAATCTTATCCGCGTGAACAGATTCTGGATAATAACCATACCGTTCTTTGTATTTTTCAATCTGATAAATCAAATCACCAGCCTCATTGGAAATTAGATTTTACTCCGCCTTTGTAAAGAACTGTAATGTTACGGAAAATCCGGAGGGGATTCTGCTTCCAGCGGTAAAAGTGGCACCATGAGCCTCTGCAACAGCTTTGACAATGCTGAGCCCCAGACCAAATCCCCCGCCGGATCTCTTCCCGGCCCGTGAAGAGTCTCCCAGAAGAAAAGGTTCTCCTGATCTTCCAATCAGTGATTCAGGCATTCCAGGTCCCTCATCCGAGACCTCAAGTATGAACCCTTGTGAAGAACTGGTATCGATTAAAACCTCAATCGGGCTTCCCGGTGCATGGCGGAGACAATTCTCAATCAGATTCCTGAGCAGTATATCCATCCTGCCGCGGTCCAGAGAAGCCGTTTTCTCCAAGCCTTTTCGGACAATTGTGAGAGTCCGGCCTTTCACCAGGTAAGGATTGCACACAGACTCTACCCAGTCCTGCAGCTTGACTTCCTCAGTGTTTAGAATACTTCTCTGAGTTGTCAGTCTTCGTTGTTCAAGCAGGTGTCCTGTCATTCGGTCAAGGATATCAATTTCTTCATTGAGAGAATCTTTTATACGCGGATTGTCAATGAATTCGAGGGCTACTTTCATTCTGGTCAGGGGGGATCTGAGTTCATGACTGACAGCCACTAACAGATCATGTATCGACAGGACATACTGCTCTATCCTGTCTGCCATGGAATTCAATGTTCTGCCCAGGGTTGCTAATTCATCAGATCCCCTGGGCCGGACTCTTTGTTTCCAGTCAGAAACACCAAAACCCAGAGCGACGGCATTCATTTCCCGGAGTGGTTTTAATAAATGATGCACCATAAGGTAGCTGATAACCAAGGCCGCCAGGATTGAGAAGGACATAATAAGCCAGACTGAAGCAGACATGTGATAATCTGTGTGAAAATCCATAAAAAGATACTCGTAATCAGCCCTTTCAATTTCGATAATCGGATCAGCTTTGGAGAAAAAAAACAAGAGATCATCGTCATGAATGGGCCAGCTCTCATCCTCAATGAGATCTCCCGAACTGGACCAGTGGACTTCCGTTCCGTTAATCTCAATTTGTATCCCTGTTTCATCAGAAAGGCTTTGCGCTACGGAAAACACAGGTGGGGTCCCGATCTGGTCTGTCAGGATGGATGCGTAATTCCGGATATTATTCATAGAGATATCTATGTTTTTGGAATTCGCTGCCAGGAAACGCACTGCCAAAGCACCGCAGCCTATCAGTACAAAGGCGACCATATAAGCCGACAGAAGTTTTACAAAGACAGATTTAAAAGGATGTATTGTCATGATTGCTCTCCAATGAAAACATACCCGAAGCCATGAACTGATTTTATAAACACAGGATGCCTGGCACTTTCTCCCAGCTTAGCCCGGAGTCGGCTGATCAGAATATCGATGGAACGGCTGAAGGTATTCGAGTCAAATCCCTGAAGGTGTTTCATGAGTTCATCCCTGCTGAACTTTTTACCTGGAGAATGCACGAGTTGGAGGAGTAATTCATATTCCATGGATGTCAAACCAAGAGGTTTTTCGGAAAGGTAGGCTTCTCGTTCATGAGGTTTTACTTCTAGGTTTCCAAATTTGGCTCTTGCAGCAGTATTGTGGATTCCCCTGCCCGGTTTCAGAACTTTCCATCAGTGGATTCTTAAAACGATGAAAGGGGGGAGCGATTTGAATTATGATCGGTCAAAAATGCTTCATAGAACCTTCATTCTTTTGATAGGAGGAATCCTTTTGCTTCATATTACAGAAGCAGAGCTGGTTTCCAGCGTCAGTCCCCTATCAAAGATCCTGTACTGGCTTCTCTACGGCAGCAGTTTCGGACTCTTTCTACTCTCCCATAGTAAAGCCTTCAGAGTAAAATCAGAAGTTTTGGCAATCGAAGAGAAACAGGGTATTATCACCATTCATCTCCAGCCTGAAAAGTCCATCCGATATCAAAGCGGTCAATTTACTTTTATGAAAGTGGATAAGATTGCAAAAGGAAGGGAGGAACACCCATTTTCATTTCTTTCTCATTCTCCCTCCTCTGAAGACAAGTCAAAAATTGAACCGGTATCCGTAGCCGTGAGAGCTGTCGGTGATTTTACTGGGAATTTAATTCATTTAAAACCGGGGGACAGTGTTCACCTGGGAGGTTCATACGGTAATTTCAGACCGGGAAAGGAAAAGGCTCTCTGCTTTATTGCCTCTGGTATCGGCACTGTTCCCATTCTCAGTATTTTCAAAGAACTTCACTCCAAAGGGGATACAAGAAAAATACAGTTATTTCTGGCAGTCAACCATGAAGATGAGCTTCCTGAACGGGTTAAGATATTGGAGCTTGTATCCCACATGGAGAATGTCCAGGCACATTTGATGGTTTATAATAAGGCCAGTCTTAGATTTTCTGAAGAGTTTTTCAGAGAAAAGTTGACTGACTATATAAATTACTCCTACTATCTGTGCTCTTCTCCCGGTGTAAGAAATCTGGTTTTCAATGCTCTGAGGAATATGGGCATTAAAAAATCATCGATTCATTATGAAGCATTTTTTTTTAGCTGAAATATTTTTCACTGGCTGTGATCCCCTTTGGTATCAGTGACCATGCAGCCGGTTAGAAGTGAGGACTAACTCGCGACCTCGGGAATGATGATTCTGATCATAAAATTGAGTATCCCTCCCATCATGCGGCTGATGGGCAGAATCTCCACATCCAGAATGCGGTTGATCAATAAAATACCCAACAGCAGATACAATCCGAAACGGTTGTAGTTCATGATGAAATTCTGATTTTTATTGAAGATTGCTGTGATGACCCGGGAACCGTCCAGGGGCGGAATGGGAATCAGGTTAAACACAAAGAGGAGAATATTGATGATCAAAACATATTGAATGACACTGATCACATGCTCATTCTGCAGGAAAGCCAGAGCGTCCACCAGAATGATCAGGCGGAGGAGAAAGGTGAAGACCAGGGCGATCAATAAATTGGAGAGAGGCCCGGCCAGTGAGGTAATCACCAGTCCCTGATACTTCTTTTTATAGCTGTCAATATCAATATGAACAGGCTTAGCCCAACCGAATCCGACTGTTAACAGCATCAGAGTTCCCCAAAGGTCAAGATGCCGCAGCGGGTTCAGAGTCAGACGTCCCTCCAGCCTTGGAGTTTGATCTCCTAAAAGAGAAGAGACCCACCCATGGGAGAACTCATGAACCGACAGACTCAGCAACAGGATGGGAACCAGAAAAAGGATCTCCTGCATTGACAGTTTAAAAATCACTATGTGTCTCCCTACTCAGCAGTTTTCAATATAATCATAGAATCAGTATTTTACATAGATTACAAAGAATTTACACGTTCATAACAACTTTAATCCAAAGTAAGAGTAGATTGAACATGGGCATAATCCTATGACTTTATCCTGTTTATACAATTATTGAGCCGCTTCAAATTTTGAAGCGGCTCATTTTATTTGACTTTATTATATTCTGTTATAAACTGTTATAATAGAACATATCTTATGGAGGACTGTTATGACCCACAAAGATAAGACCCTGACAATCAAAGAAGTGGCAGAATTTCTGAATATTTCCAACCAGATGGTTTACAATCTGATTCGGGACAGGAAAATTGAGGCCTTTAAAGTAGGCAGTACCATCCGGATTTTAGATTCAGACCTCTTTGCCTATATTGAACAGCAGAAACTGGATTTTCACGGCTCCGATGAGGCCCTTGAAAACTCGGATGAAAATCTGTTTGTCGTGAAGAAACTGAATTTCCGGAGGGAAGAGTTCCAGCTGCAGGATATAAGCTTCCAGATTCCCCGTGGGAAAATACTGACGATCCTGGGGCCTTCGGGTTCCGGAAAGACCATGCTGTTAAAAGCCCTGGCCGGAATAAACCAAAATGATAGCGGTGCCGTCTTTCTTGGAACGAAAAGAATGGATACCCTCCCCGCCAGTGAGAGGAATATTGGCTTTGTCTTCGAAGACTACGCCCTGATGAACCATAGAAGCGGTCGAGGGAATATCCGCTTTCCCCTGGAAGTCATGAAGACAAAGACAATAAAGAAGGAAGAGATTGATCCTGCCGTGGAAGCCATGGCCCGGGAATTGAATATCAGCAGAGCCGATCTGGACCGGCTTATTTCCGTACTGCCCGAAGGAATCAAGCAGTTAATAGCCATAGCCAGGGCAGACATCCGTAATATTGACATACTGATGATGGATGAACCTCTGACCCATCTGGACACAAAGAACAGGCTTCAAATGAGGACCTTCTTGAAAGGACTGGTAACAGGGTTGGGCAAAACGACGATTATCAGCCTCCATGACCCCGAAACAGCCTTGGCTCTGAGTGATTATCTGGCAGTTCTGGATAAGGGAAGACTGATACAGTTCGGAACTGCCCGGGAACTGTACAATGCGCCCGCCCACAAGATAGTCCTTGAAATGACCTCCCGATTTGCCGTGAGTAAGCTGGATGTATCAGTGAAAGATGGACATCTGAATCTCTTTCCCTATGAATCTGATAAAAAAGACGGGGATTATCAGCTCCTGATCAGGGCAGATGAAATCACACTCTGCGAAAGCTCCTCGGGTATCAGGGCCAGGATAAAGGACCGTCATCCCCTGGACGGAAGCAGGATTCTCGCCGACTGCAGCTCCGACAGTGGAGATCTGGAGCTGATTCTGCCGACGGAAACAGATGAAGAATTTTCTTTCAGACCGAAGTCGATCCACCTTTTTTAGGCTTAT
>NZ_JAQIBL010000262.1 GCF_027859075.1 Oceanispirochaeta sp.
CAAGAACCTGAAGGGCATTCATGTTCATTCCGCCTTCTGGAATAATGATGTCGGCATAACTCTTGGTAGGTTCAATAAATTCAAAATGACCGGGCCGAACAACATCCATGTACTGTTTAATCACAGACTCCTGGGTTCTTCCCCTTTCGTTCACATCCCTCTGAAGCCGGCGGATAAAACGGATATCATCGGGAGTATCCACAAATATCTTCAGATCCATAAGATCACGGATGGTCTGCTCATGAAAAACCATGATCCCTTCAAAAATGATGACCTTTTTGGGCAGGACCTCAACGGTTTCGTCCTGTCTTCTATGATGTATAAAATCATATTGGGGCATCTGAATGGATTCCCCATTTTTCAGGGCTGTCAGATGCTGCATCATTAGATCTTTATCAAAGGCATTAGGATGGTCAAAATTAAATTCTGTAATATTGCTGTTATTTATAAACTCCGCAGATTGATAATAATTATCCTGAGGAATAAAAACGAAATCCTGAATAGATTCGGAAATTTTACGAACAATCGTTGTTTTTCCCGAACCTGATCCACCGGAGATACCTATAAGTTTTGGTGCTTCCATTTTTATTCCTCCCCGATTCATTTAATCCTGGTCATCCTTTTTTGCTTCATCAATCTGCATTTCCAGATCTGACAGTTTAACCTGCATGGCCTGAATACTCTTCTCAATTCTTTTTTTCTGGGATTCCAGACGTCTGACCGTCATCATAGGTTCCGGTTTTTCTTTGCGGATCGTCTGTTTGACCATGTCCTGGCTCTGCCCTTCTTTGAAGGCATTCTCCAGTTCCTTCCGTTTCTGCGGCTCCTTCACTCCGGCAATGATTTTCATGTTCTCATAACCGATTTCCGGATTCACATCCATGGCATAGACTTTCATGATGGATTTCGCAGAATTCCGGTTCAGACCCAGGGCTCTATCCACGTAATCTTCAAAAATTGCATGATTCTGCTGACAAAGATCAAGGGCCTGAATCAGAAGTTTACCAAAGTCTTTCATGACTTTTCCATTCACCGAGAGGTATTTTTCTTTAATCTCGGATGTCAGATTTTTAAATCGGGAATCTTCTTCAAAAACATTGATATAAATTCCCAGTTCTTCAGCCTTTTTTAAAAGCCTGTGAAAAATGTCCCAGAACAACACTGTATGAGACCGCGTAGTTACCTCACCTTCATATTGTGTGAATTGCACATGATGAGCGAATTCATGAATGGCTGTGTAAACAAGAGAGTTCTCATCGCTGAAATTCTTATTATGGATGATGATTTCCTGTTTTTCGGGATGGTATAGCCCATCAACTTTTTTGCTCTCTTTTCCTGAAAAGATAAGAGTAAAGTCTCTGACTTCACTGTCAATCTGAAGCAGTTTTTCTTTTACCTGTTCCTGATTCATCGCTATTGACCTGCCTGTTTTATTTATTATTTTTTAGTCATTTCTGTCAAAAAGGATGTTATTTTCGTTCCTGAATGACCAAGAGATAAGTGAGTTCCACTCTAAAGCCTTGCCGAAGATTTGTCCATATCCCTGTGACTTTTCAGACACACTATGCTAGTATCCTGATTTGTATGAACCTTATATCCATTGACAGATTAAAAATCAGCAAGGGTGGCAAAACCCTATTATCCGGAAGTTCTTTTGGAGTTGACTCGGAAGACAGAATCGCTCTGATCGGTACCAACGGCTGTGGTAAATCATCTCTCATCCGTGTGTTAACCGGAGAGGAAGAACCAGACGAAGGTAGGGTTTCAAGAAATAATATACTCTATATCAGTCAGGTGGATCAGCAGCCCTCCTTTTCTTCAGAAGAAAGAGTCCTCGATTTTATTTTCAGAGATCCCACTCCCCAGATGCAGCTGATCAGGGAATACGAAGAGTGCAGCAGACTCCTCGAAATAGGCAGCAGTGATGAGAATCTGCTGAACCGATACCATACTCTCACTGAAGAAATGGAGAAATTGTCCTGCTGGGAACTGGAGAGCCGGATTAAATCCCTCCTGGTGGAACTGAATATTAATGATTTTCATGCCTCCATGAGTACACTCTCCGGGGGTATGGTTAAAAAAACGGCACTGGTAAGGGCCCTTTGCCAGGATTTTTCTCTTCTCATCCTGGATGAGCCCACCAACCACCTGGATATTCCGACGATTGAATGGCTCCAGGACTACCTTAAAAAGGTGGATAAAGCCTTTCTACTTGTCACTCATGATCGCTACTTTATGGAAAATATCTGCAACAGGATTCTGGAAATTGATGATCAGAATGTTTATCAGTACAAAGGAAATTACTCCCGCTATCTGGAACAGAAAGCTCTGCGTCAGAACATTGAAAACCGGAGTCAGGCCCGGATTGAATCCATCCTCAGACAGGAACTGAAGTGGATCAGCCGGGGACCCCGGGCACGGGCCGGGAAGGACAAGAAGCGGACAGCTAACTATTACAATTTAGTGGATCAGAAAAATGGTGAGGAAGCCGCATCGGCCGAGTTCAGTTCCTCTTTCAGACGCATGGGAAAAAAGATCCTTCAGTTAAAACAGATTGCCTTTTCCTACGGTGATCTGGAGGTGATCAAACCCTTCAGTTATCAATTTATGCGGGGTGAAAGAATCGGATTGATCGGTCCCAACGGTTCTGGAAAAACGACTTTGCTGAATCTTATAAGCGGCGTATTAAAGCCCGACTCTGGCAGCCTGGATATGGGAATCAATACCCATATCGGTTATTTTGATCAGACCGGAAGTGTCCTTCAAAGTGATATGAAGGTGATGGACTATCTCAATGAGTTTGCCGAGAAAGTCACTATGGCAGATGGAAGTACTCTCACAGCCACTCAGCTTCTGGACAGATTCCTTTTTCCTAAATCACTGTATTACACCGCCCTGGGTGATGTGTCGGGAGGAGAACGCCGTCGATTGTATCTTATTCGGATTCTCCTCAGTAATCCAAATTTTCTTCTTTTTGACGAACCGACTAATGATCTGGACCTCCAGACCCTCACACTGCTGGAAGACTATCTGATGGATTTTCCCGGCTGTCTGATGCTGGTATCCCATGACAGATATTTCCTGGACAGAGTCACTGACTTTCAGTTTGTTTTTGACAATCAGGGGAATATTCACGGTTTTACCGGTAATTACAGCGAGTATAAATCCCTGCTGGAGAAAGAGAGACAATCTGCCAAAACTGTCAGTGCTTCAAAAAAAGAAGCGCTACAGGTGGTCAACAGAAAGAGGAAGCTCAATTATAAGGAAAAGCAGGAGTTCGGATCCATGGAAGAAAAGATTCTTGCAATGGAATCGAAGATTGAGGAGAAAGAGTCCCTTTTTGCCGCTCCTGATTTCAATCCTGAAGATGCGAGACCATTGACCCGTGAGTATGAGTCTCTTAAATCAGATTTGGAGACCTTATACGCCCGCTGGGAAGAATTGTCCACCCTGGCAGAATAAAGTCTTAGAGAGCCCTCTCATGGGAGGACTATTCGGTTCTGTCTTCCCACCACCGGAGAATATAATCCCGAAGTTTTTGAATGAATGACCCCTCAGGAACATCTGAGGAGGTCAGGATATCGGCTGAACCCAGAAAAGTTTCCCCCAGATAATAATCCACACTTCCAATTATGGTATCACCAGCAAGGGGAGCCCTGAGATTCTCATTGAGATGGATTTGTGAATAGACACTGATTTTTTCATCAAAGCCTAACATTACAGCTGCGCTCTCTCTCACAAGGGGCTCTATATATTGATCCCTGCTGAACCAGACTCTCACATCTGGGATTTCCGGAGCCTTGAGGGTCTGGGGGATAAATTCTTTAAAACCGAAATTCAGAAGAACTTCTGTCTCCTCGGCCCTGCGCCTGATGCCCTGATAGTAGCTTTCAGTTCTAATTCCCATAATGACCGAGATGAGACGCTGCCCTTCCCGAAGGGCGGTGGCGGTAAAATTGAAGCCAGATTCATCAATATACCCGGTTTTCAAACCATCAACTCCCTCAAATCTTTCAAGCAATAGATTGGTATTCCGTTTTTTCCGGGGCACTTGAATTTGAAATTCTATTCCTTCAGGCATATTTCCCGGGAGGGGATACACCATAAAAAGGAGGGAGTGCAATTCTGTAAGGGCTTCGGGATATTTTTGGATATAGGATCTGCTGAGGATCGCAAAATCACGGGGACTGACGCTATTATACTCACTCCAGCCGTCAGGATCCACAAACCTGGTCTTTTTTAAACCCAGTTCTCTGGCTTTCCCGTTCATCTTGTCAATAAAGGCTTCTTTTCCCGGGCCCAGGATATGAGCCAGGGCGTAGGCGGCATCGTTACCCGAGGACACTGCCAATCCTCTCATTAGATCCAGGACCGTGACAGTCTGCCCTTCTTCCAGGAGCATAAGTGATGAAAAGGGAGGCCTGGAGAATGAGGAGCCGGCCTCATCGATAGTGATGAGATCCTCTTTCTTCAACTGTCCCTTTTCAATGGCTTCATAGGTCAAAAAAAGGGTCATAACCTTGGTCATTGATGCTGGAGGAATGACACTTTCTCCATTCCGTTCGAAGAGGATGCGCCCCGTATTATAGTCCATAAGGACAATCCCGGGAGCCGTCAACTCCTGTTCAAGCAATTCTACTGCCGATTGAGCGCACAACCCTGTTCCGGCTGAAACACTGAAACCGATTAGAATCAGAGTTTGAAATAATTTTCTAAAATTCATGAATATCCTGTCATATTTACTTTTTTAATTTACCCTGTAATGGGTTTCAAAAGCTTTAATCATAAAATTATGATCTTTCACTCCCCCGGTCTCGCGAATGCTATGCATGCTCCACAGGGGATTCCCCACGTCTACGGCAGGGATTCCCAGTCGGGCAGCAGACAAGGGTCCCAGAGTTTTCCCGGTGGGACTGTCCGAGCGATTAATGAATAGCTGGTAGGGGACATCCGCCTTTTCACAGATCAGCTTAAACAGTGAGGCCGTTTCACCGGTGGAAGCGTAATTCCAGCCCGCATTTTTTTTAATGGCTGGTCCCTTGTTCAATTCGGGTGTGAAATCTTCATCATAGAGATCTGAAAAATTCGGATGGATGGCATGAGCCGCATCGGCAGAAACGATAAATGAGGAGGCGCAAACCGCCATAAAGCCTTCCCGGCTCCCCCCCCGGCTCAGAATAATCCGCTCCAGAACCTGTTCCAGAAAGGATGAGTCCGCACCCTGTGGTGTCTTGCTTCCTGTTTCTTCATTGTCAAAAAGAGCCGCCACGGTAATTCCTGTCTGGTTCTGAACGGCCAGGAGTGCCTGAATGGATGCATGACACATGGCCAGATTATCGATCCTGCCGGAAGAGAAGAACTCATCTTCCCAGGATGTGAGAGCGGCTTCCTGTGTATCATAGAGAATCAGATCCGCATCCAGGATATCCCTGGAAGAGATCTTTAAATCAGAAGCAATGAGATCGTAAAATGATTCTATATTTTCTTTCGAGTTCTTAGATTTTCCTGTTGAATCTGAACTCTTTTGAATACTTTTTACAATACATTTCAAATGATTTTGAGCATTGTATTCAAAGCCTTTATTGACCGTTCGGTTCAGATGAATAGGCGGGTTGGGTATCAAGACTTTTCTTTCAGAATTTTTGTATAACACAGTCTCAATCCCGTCTTTTTTTCTGATCAGAATCCGTCCGGCCACAGCCAGATCCCGGTCCAGCCAGGTTGAAAAGATGGGACCACCCATCACTTCCACCCCCAGAGTCAGCATGCCGTTTTTTTCATTCAGCATGCCCTCTTTGAGTCGGAATGTGGGACTGTCCGTGTGAGCGGTGACAATCCTGAAACACCCGGGTGTCTCCAGATTCACTCCCGTATGAAAAGCAATGAGAGAACTCCCGTTACGGATCACATAGTATCCGCTGCAGGGTTTCAGATTCCAGGTGACCGATTCGTCCAGGATTGAATATCCAGCGGCTTTTAATTTTTTTTCTGTTTCAGAAACTGCATGGTAGGCCGTTGGGGCAGAGTTCAAATAATCCAGTAAGGAACGAATGCCTTGGTCCATCTCCTAGTTCCGTCTACCCAGAATTCTGAGCATAAAGAGAAACATATTGATAAAATCGAGGTACAGAGTGAGAGCCCCCAGGATAGAGAGTTTGACAAACTGACCTTCATCAACAGAGTGAGACATGGAGCGGCTCATATTCTTGATTCTCTGGGTATCATAGGCTGTCAAACCGGTGAACAGCAGTATTCCGGCATAGGAAATCAGATAGGACATTCCACTGCTTCTGAGAAACATATTGACCAGTGAAGCGATGATCAGCCCCACAAGACCCATCATCAGATAGTGACCCCAGCCGGAAAGGTCTTTTTTGGTTGTGACAGCCCAGAGGCTCATGGTTCCGAAAAGAGCGGCGGTAGAAACAAAGGCAGTCGTAATGGTTCCCAGATTGTACATCAGAAAGATGGTAGACATATTGATGCCGTTCAATCCGGCGTAGACGCCAAAGGTCGTAATCGCCGCCCCCACGGACATGGTATTTATTTTACTGGCCAGCCTGAAGACCAGGACAAGTTCAATAATGATGAGACCGAACATCAGCAGGGGATTGGACATGACGTTTCTGTAGAGTCCGGTGACAAGAAATCCCCGGGCCACAATGGCAGTCAGGAAGAGTCCGGCGGTCATCCAGAGATAAACGTTTTTTAATATTGTCCGGTCCTGAGTAGCCTGAAAGCTCCCGGCACTTGTAAAATTCTGGTTCATAAGCACTCCTGTTCATCTAAAATATTCATTTTAATATTACAATTGAATATAACTATAATATGCAAAAATGCAAAACAAATGAAGCATTGATGAATGAAATAGTTTTGTATTGACAGATTAATCAAAAAAGAGAATAATGGCTCAAGTGTTTCTATTCATAAGAACACAAGGAGATTAAAATGAAAAAATTAACAACCCTGTTCCTAAGCCTGTTCTGTCTTAGTGCTTTTGTATTTGCATCAGGACAGCAGGAGACTGCTGCCCCTGCAGAAAAAGGTGCAGAGACAGTAAAACCCATTAAAATCGGAATAACCAAGATTGTTTCTCACCCGGCCCTGGATGCCCTGGAACAGGGAGCCATGGAAGTGATCCTCGAAAGCTACCCTGACGCTCAGTTTGACCTTCAGAATGCCAATGGTGATATGAATACAGCCTCCTCGATTGCTCAGAAGTTCAAGTCTGACAAAGTAGATCTGGCGATTGGAATCGCCACACCCACCGCCCAGGCCCTGGCGAACACCCTTAAAACAACCCCGGTCCTTTACAGTGCTGTCACAGATCCGGTCGATGCGGGTCTGGTAGAAAGCTATGATCAGGGAGGAGCCTATATTACAGGTATTTCCGACATGACTCCTGTTAAAGATCAGATTGCCCTTCTGGCCTCTCTGACTGAAATTAAAACTCTGGGTCATATCTACAGCAGCAGCGAAGCTAATGCGGTTCGTCTGGCAGAAATGGCAAGAGAAGCCTGTGCGGAACTGGGAATTGAGTTTATTGAAACAACCGTAAGCAATTCTGCCGAAGTAAAACAGGCGACTCAGGCGATTATTGGAAAAGTGGACGGAATATATATCAGTACAGACAATACCGTCGTGTCTGCCCTCTCAGCTGTCTCGGATGTAGCCTCCAGAGCAGGGATTCCGATCATGTCGGCCGACCCCAGTTCAGCCGAAGAAAACCAGATTCTCATAGCCTGGGGATTTGATTACTACAAGATGGGAAAAGCCGCAGGACGAATGGCTGTTGAAGTTCTGGGAGGAAAGAAGACTTCTGATATTCCTACAGCCTATATGACCAGTGTTGATGATATCGATCTTCTGGTAAATCTTGATCTGGCAGCCCAATTGGGTATTACCATTCCTGCTGATCTTCAAAAGAAGGCAGCCACTCTGATTAAAAACGGAGAAATTATCAAGCAATAAGCTTGAACATTGAGGCTCATAGCATCAATATAGGGGTCTGCTTTTATGAGTTTGAACAGCTTATGAGGCAGCCCCTTATTTTTTGTTCCCACACTTTCTTAAAGAGGTAAAAATGATTGAAGGGATTTTAGTCGAAGGTCTCATATTTGGTATATTGGCTCTTGGTGTTTTCATCTCATTCCGAATCCTCGATTTTCCGGATTTGACGGTAGACGGCAGTTTCCCCCTGGGGGCCGTGACTGCCGGTAGCTGTCTTCAGGCGGGGATGCATCCCTTATTAGCTCTTTTACTGGCCTTTATAGCCGGTGGAGCCGCAGGAACAATTACCGCCATTATTCATAATAAACTAAAGGTACCCAACCTTCTGGCGGGGATTCTGACCATGACCATGCTCTACTCCATAAACATTCGGGTTCTGGGAAATAGAGCAAACCTGCCCCTCCTCAAGATCAGGACTGTCATCGATGATGTCATGGTCCTGACGGAGCCCCACCTCTCCTATACTGTGTCTCTGCTTTTGTTTTTCCTCATTGTCTTTTTCATCATCAAGATACTCCTGGATATTTTCTTTATGACAGATATGGGTTTATCCATGGGCGCCATGGGAAACAATGAGCAGATGGTCATAACCCTGGGAGTGAACCCGGAAGCCATGAAAATCATCGGCTTGAGCCTTTCCAACGGCCTGGTGGGGCTTTCCGGAGCGCTTTTTGCCCAGTATCAGGGTTTCGCCGATGTCAATTTAGGTCAGGGTATTGTCGTCTCCGGCCTGGCTATGGTCATGCTGGGAGAGTTTCTCATCCGGTCCAATAAAATCTACTTTCTGACCTTCCGGGTACTCCTGGGAGCCATTTTATTCAAGGCCATCATGTTTTACGGACGTTATTACGGCTATTACATTCATCTGACACCGAACGACCTCAAACTGATCACAGGGCTTCTCATTATCCTGTCCCTGACCATTTCTAAAATGAAAGACAGAGACTTGCTTAAGTCCTTCAGAGGTAAAAAATGATAGATATTAAAGATCTCAATATGATTTTCGGAGAGGGAACTCCCAATAGAAATCACGTTTTAAAAGATGTGAACCTGAAAGTAAATCAGGGAGATTTCATTACCATCGTCGGGTCAAACGGGGCTGGAAAATCGACTCTTTATAATGCCCTGTCGGGTCATGACCCCGTTGCCTCGGGCAACATTATTTTTAACAACCTGGATGTGACCTCCATGGCTGAATACAAGAGGGCCTCCTTCATCGGAAGGATCTTTCAGAATCCACTCCTTGGTACGGCCGGAAATATGTCCATTGAAGACAATATGATCATTGCGGGATACAAGGGAATTAAAAAAGTCCGCAGAACCTTGAATAAAAAGAAACGGGAAGAGTTCAAGACTCTGTTGACCCGTCTTGAAATGAACCTTGAAAGCAGATTGAAAGACAACGTAGCCCTCCTCTCGGGGGGACAACGACAGGCTCTCACCCTGCTGATGATGGTCATGTCCCGGCCGGAACTGATTCTACTGGATGAGCATACAGCGGCCCTGGACCCTAGAAATGCCGCCAAAGTGATGGAATTGACACTTCAGTTTATTCAGGAGTACAGGCTGACGGCTATGATGATCACCCATAACATGATGCATGCCATAGATTTCGGAAATCGCCTGATCATGATGGACAAAGGTGAAATCATCATGGATATTCAGGGAGAAGAGAAGAAAGGATTAACCGTCAATGCACTGGTAGAAAAATTTCATGCCATACGGAAGGAAGAGTTTCTCAATGATGAGGCTCTGCTGAGTTGATCTCATCAGAATAATTTTAAACAGAACTGCATAATTACATTACTATCAGGAGACTAAAGTATGAAAAAAGTTGTCATTGCCAATGATCATGGTGCCGTAGAAATGAAGAATGAGATCGTTGTCTTCCTCAAACAGAAGGGATATGAAGTCAATGATATGGGACTGGCCGAGGGTGAAGCGGCGGATTATCCGGATATGGCAGAACTGGCCTGCCGTGAATACCTGAAGGGAGACTATGAATTCGGAGTCGTTCTCTGCGGTACAGGTATTGGAATATCCATCTCTGCCAATAAGATCAAGGGCATCCGATGCGCCCTGGTACAAAACTGCTTTGCCGCGGATATGACAAAGAAACATAACAACGCCAATATGATTGCCTTCGGGGGAAGGATTGATTACCCCGAAAAAGTCACGGATATGCTGAATGCCTATATGACAGCCGAGTTTGAAGGCGGTAGACACGAAAAACGGGTCAACAAGATCATGGCTCTGGAAAATTAAAAAAATAAAGGGGCTGAAACTCAGCCCCTAACCCCTCCCCTCAAAGGTAGAGAAAAATCAGGAAATCGCGGTTTCCAGTGCCAGTTCCATCATCTGAGTAAAGGTCTTTTCACGTTCTTGCGAACTCGTGGCTTCATGGGTGATCAGAGAGTCACTGACGGTTAGAATGGTCAGGGCCTCTATTCCTTTCTTGGCGGCCAGAGTGTAGAGAGCCGCCGCTTCCATTTCGACAGCCAGAACATTGTGGTTAGACCAGATTTTCCACTCTTCAGGATCATCATTATAGAAAATGTCTGTGGACAGAATATTACCCGCATGAAAGTCCAGTTTCATTGCCTCCGCAGCCTTCACGGCCTTTGAGAACAAGGAGTAGCTGGCGGTGGGAGCAAAGGTCATTCCCCGGAATGTGATGTCATTGAGGTTGCTGTTGGTAGACGCACTCATTCCAAGGATTATATCCCGGATTTTCACTTCTTCACGAAGGGAACCGCAGGATCCTATCCTCATAATTCGTTTGACTCCGTACTCATTGATCAATTCATTCACATAGATGCCGATGGAGGGGATGCCCATACCACTGCCCTGAATAGACACTTTTTTCCCCTTGTAACGACCGGTATATCCATACATTCCACGGACTTCGGTATAGCAAACAGCATCTTTCAGAAATGTCTCTGCTATATATTTGGCTCTCAGCGGATCACCAGGCATCAGGACAGTGTCTGCGATTTCTCCTTTTTTGGCACCAATATGTATACTCATTTATGACTCCTCTTATTTCATACATTTAATTTCAAGCAATAGATAAACTATAAAAGATTTCTACTGATATTAAAAGAAAGATCCGAATAAATATAGAAGCCAGGAACATGTCGTACAAGTCAAATGGAGAGTGATTGACAGGCCAGTTCATTTGGATTATTGTTCTTTCCATAAGGTCGATTAGCTCATTTGGATAGAGCGCTTCCCTCCGGAGGAAGAGGCGGTGAGTTCGAATCTCGCATCGATCAACTCCAATATTGACAGGGTAGCTCTTAAGAGCTACCCTTTTTTTATGAACTACCTTGCCCATGCCTTTCTATCTCCCCGGGATGATGAGATTCTCCTGGGAAATATATCCTGCGACATGATAAGGCCCCGAGATCAGGAGTTCTTGAGTCCCCCGATAAGACAAGGATTTGACCTTCATCAGAGAATAGACAAGGCTGCAGACGGACACGAGGGGTTTAAGTTCATCAGGGCAACTCTCAATACGAAGGGTCTTCCCTATGCGGGTGTTCTGGTAGACGTCATCTGTGATCATTATCTTGCCAGGTTCTGGGAAGACTATTCATCCGAAAGGCTGAGTGATTTTTCACAGCGGATATACAGGGTTCTCCTGGAAAAAGCATCCCCCCTCCCGGGACACTTTCCCCGCCTGGCCGCCCATCTGCGGAAGGAAGACTGGTTTGGTCAGTTCAGGAGCCTGGAAGGCCTGGAAACGGCCCTCTCCCGATTGAATTACAGAAGCAGCAGAGAGATCCCTGTCACGATGATAATGGACGT
>NZ_JAQIBL010000263.1 GCF_027859075.1 Oceanispirochaeta sp.
AGCAGTACAGATGGGAATCACAGAATCAATGATTTTTGCAGATCCGAAAGAGTGAAATTAGATGACTGTCAGCATCCACGACGTTGTCTGCCATGAATACAAACCATATTTTCAGACTCAAAGTCAAAATTATCCAGGGGGTATATTGGCCTGGGTATTAAAGAATAATTCAGACTCCCTAAATCCTCGTTACTGCTTCCTTCGGTCAGGGCCATGATAGACCTCCTTGCCACCGTTTTCTGCATAGCCGTCAGGTATCCCAGTTTGCAGACAACGATTTGCCTTTGCGCAGGATCAGCACCAAGATCACGAAACATCTGGGGATCAACAAAACCAATGTGTTTGGATGTTAATACAATTTCAACTCCCCCGGATGAAAACAGGGCAAGATCACTCTTATAGACTCCCCAGGCAGGGAGAAATGCCTTCACACGTCCTATCATTTTTAATGAAGAACTGGTCATTATATCAAAGGCTGCCCCAATTTCGAGTTCTAATATTTCCCCGACCTTGTCTGAACATTTTGTGACAGACTCAGGATCAAAAAACCCGCCGTAAAGGATGGGCTGCTCCAAAGAACCTGTTTTTTTATCCTTAACTATAAGCTTCAGAAAGTTGGTACAATCCCCGGATGACCCAGCTGTAGGATTATCTCCCGAGTCTGATAAGTAAACGGGAGTAGGACCTTCATTTACGGCTTGAAAGGCGACATTCAAAGCCTCCTCCTGACTATAAGTCTCGGTGTGAAATTGAAAGTCACCTCTGTGTGACCAGAACAGATTGGCCAGGCGAACGGCTTCACTGCGTGCCAGAGACTCATCTTCCTCTGTGACAACAAGAACCGCGACCGAGCTGTCAGGACTGTCGGCCCATGGAAACCCCATCAGATAATTGGCGGCCATGACTCCATCATGTTTTTCACTCTCCCTGAGAGCGTTCATCAATGTCTTCATTGGCTCGGTGGAAGTTTCCGATTTTTCTCCAGCCACCAGAAAGGGCACTCTCACCCAGGCTGAAACCGGTTTGACACCTTGCTCAAGAGCTGCAATGGTCATCCTTGCTGCGTGAACTCCGGTTTCAAAGCAGTCTGTATGAGGTGCACATTTATAACCCACATACCCATCAGAGAAGTCATGCATTCTCTGGGAGTACGTTGTATGCATATCAAGAGAAGAGAACAGGGGTAAAGTCGGAAAGATTTCTCTCAGGGATTCAAGGAGGTCTCCCTCCGCCTCGCCTATCTCCTCAATCCTCATTGAACCATGAAGAGACAGGCAAAGGGCATCAATAGCTGCTTCTTTCTGAGCGGCTCTAGCTCTTACAAGGATTTCCTCTTTCAGTTCAAGATAGAGTTCTTTGGACACCAGACCATTGGGAACAGCCCTGGCACAGACTGTGGGAACAAGCTCATACCCTGCGTCCTGCAGGGTTTTAACAACCCCGCTGATACTGTCGCTGTCATTGAGAACTGAAAACAGTTCACTCCCGTATTGGATAGAAAAATCATCCCGACCTGTGATGATGGGATTAAATGAGTTTGATTCATGATGCAGGCTTGCCGTTAAAATTCTTTTCACATGATGTTCCTGTCAGTTGGTTTCTTCGATGACATTACTAAGTAATGTATTCCATTTCTGTTTATTCTTATGACTCGTTCCAACTTGTGGTATGGCATATAGTTCACTCAGCATACAGGCGGCGGCCCCCCTTGCGGGATCATAGGTCCCCTCTTCTACTACCTTCAATTGACATCCCTTACTCTCCAGTGACATCCATTTTTCCTTATAATCATGTAAGAGTATTTCCTGGACCATATCTCCGTTATCCGAGAGATCCCCCCCGATAAAAAGGGCTCTCGGGTTCAAAATCTGGAGGAGGAAAGTCATATTACCCATCAGTTCCCGAATGATCTCTCTCTGGATCTCAGGGTCATAAAGAGCCCGGTCCATTTCTTCTCCAGAAAGTGAAAGTTGCCATTTCAACTGCCTTTCCTTTGAAAAAAGGATACTCTGATATTCACCGGCTTCATGAGAAACTCCGGTGTAGAGCTGACCATTGAGAACCATGCCGATTCCGATTCCAATGGAGGGCAGGTTTTCAGGAAGCATCTTTCTTTTATGAAACCTGGAAAGAAGATAAATAAAGGAATCATCTTTTGACTCGGGGTTGTTCCAGAGGATATTCTGAGCACAGCAGTTTGCATCATTTTCCATAACAACAGGAAAGGAAAAAGAAGTATCCAGAAAGCTGCTGAGATCAATATCTTTAAGATTATGGGTCCAGCAGTCTTTCACATAGCTGTTATATCTGTTCACAATACCTGGTATTGCCAGCCCCATTCCTAGAATCGGGATTTCAGGATTCAACTGTTTTCTAACATCAATTACGGTCTGGATTAAAAGAGCTTGAAAATCATGCTTCCCGAAATTGTATTCTATTCGCTGGGAGGACAGGATATGGCCAGAAACATCACAAATAACAGCACAGTAATAATCAACCTGAAGATCCAATCCGATTACATATCCAAAATTGGAAATGATCCGGATGGAGATAGGGCGGCGCCCAAGACCTATCTTTTGGACAACAGCGTCTACGAACTCTTCTACTAGGCCGGCCTTGATCAACCGGTTCACAATATAGCTGACAGTGGAGGGTTGCAGGCCCAGTTCTTCAGCCATTTGATGACGGGAACAGGAACGATGTATCCTCAGATAGTTTAAAATCAGGGCAGAATTAGCGGCTTTCTGGAAAAGGCTGTTCCCGACAATTTTCAATGTGATCTCCTTGTCAACTTACAAAGATGAATGAGGCTTGAGAGTGGAGAGAACAGCATCAACTCTGGTAGTGCTGGTATAGCTGTTCCTGAACTCGGGCTTCCTGAGTAATCCACCCATATAGACATGATCAGGGCAGTGCTGCATGACGCTTTCACATTCCTGATCGAGGTATATATGATACTCACCGGCACCCGTTTCCTTGATGATCTTGGGCAGTTTACGCTCTGTAATATCACCTCCGGGCATGATGATAATCCGGCCCTGAGCTTTTTGGATTATATCACGAATGAGCTCGGCTCCTTCAAAGACCGAAGCTTCCTGACCGGATGTCAGTATCCGGTGACAACCCAGATCAATGATATCTTCAAGAGCCTGATAGGGGTCTACTGTGACATCAAAAGCCCTGTGAAAAGTGATACTCATATCTCCGGCCTCTTTAATCAGTGACGCATTTCTCTCTTTATCCACGGTTCCATCTTTTTTCAAAATACCTATAACAACCCCATCCACACCGACTTCACGGCAGTAGCGGATGTCTTCCATCATGACTTGAAACTCTGTATCGGTATAACAGAAGTCCCCCGGCCTTGGTCGTATGATGACATGTAATCCAAGGGAGACAGATTGTCTTGTGATTTTTATTGTTCCGGCACTGGGAGTTGTCCCGCCACCAAAAAGATTTTCACAAAGTTCGACCCTATTTGCCCCTGCTTTATCTGCTATGATAGCTGATTCAGCAGAATCCAGACATATTTCAAGTTTATATTCCATAGTTTACTCCTTTAAGGCTCCTTCACCGAAACCTTTTATAATCATATTGTGTGCACCTATATAAAAAAGGATCATTGGTAGAGTCCCAATTGTCAAGGCGGCAAATTGCATACCATAGTCTTGGTTCAGCCTTCCTGCAAAAGAATTAATAGACACTGGCAGGCTCCTCATGTGTTGCCCGGATGTCAATATGAAAACAAGAACAAACTCATTCCAGTTCCTCAAAAAAGAGAGGATAGCGATGGTTGCTACGACCGGTGTTGAAAGAATAAGAATCAACTTCCAGAAAATTTGAAGATAGTTTGCACCATCAATGATGGCTGCTTCGATCAGAGAATCTGGAATTCCTTTAATATAAGAACAGGCCAGGAGTATAGCCATCGGTAAGCCAAAGGTGACATAAGGGAGAATAACACCCAGACGGGTATTATATAGACCGATTCTTGTCTCAAGGATAAACAGAGGTGCAATAACCGAATTAACGGTTATAAGCAGTCCCAAAGCAAAGATGGAATAGTAGATTTTTGAACTCTTATACCCAAATTTTGTCAGAGCATAAGACGCCGCGATAGCCAGAAAGACAGTGATTCCAGTTCCTACCCCGGCATAAATCACACTGTTGATAAAAGACTGACCCATATTCCCGATTTCCCATGCCTGAAGGTAATTTCTTATGGTCGGTTCTTTAGGCAGAGACATGGGAAAAAGCATAATTTCTCCCTGGAGTTTAAAGGATGAGTAAAGCATCCAGATTAAGGGAAGCAGGGTTATCATAGTAAAGAGGATCAAGAAAATCTGTGCATAGATTCTCCATCCCCTGGGGATCTTATTGTGAATATCCATTTAGGGCAGACTCCTAATCAAACTTTTGTTGAAAACGACCGTAGAGAGCCCGGCCCAGGCTGATGAGTCCAACACTGAGAAGAACAATCACCAGAGAAACAGCAGAACCATAGCCATAATTGTTATATGTAAATGTATGCTTGTATAAATAAATTGACATAACATTGGTATAGTCCACAGGACCACCCCCGGTCATGGCAAAAACAAGGTCAATACTTTTGAGGCTACCCGAAATGGCAAAAATGGAACTTGTAAAAATGACATTGGCCAGAGCCGGCAATACGATGCTCCATAGGATCGTCATTTCACTGGCACCATCCATCTTCGCTGCCTCAATAGAGGACTTGGGAATCCTTTGCATATTAGCCAGAAACATGACCATATACAGACTCGTATGCATCCATAATAATACAAAAAGAATCGGTACCATAGCAAAGTATGGACTCTCCGAAATCCTGAGGATGTAGTCCGGATTTCCAGTGATGTATTTCATAAAGTATGTAAAGACCCCAACAGGAGAAAAAATCCTATTCAAAAGAAGGGCAACAACAACAGATGAAATTGTTATCG
>NZ_JAQIBL010000264.1 GCF_027859075.1 Oceanispirochaeta sp.
GCAGGATCGAACTTCCGAAACGAAAAACAGTTCAACCAATGATTGCTGTAGGGCGTTATGATTCCATCCAGTTTAAACGTACTGGCAAGGGATGATTATCCTGGATACGAAAGTATCTATCTGGTTCACACTGGACATTGGTTTAACACTTTTTACCGGATTTATCCGGGTGAGCTTATCCAGACAGATAGGGAGAAAGCAATAATAAATACTATCGGGGCAGTGGAATCCTGTCATCATTGGAATCCCCAGGAAGTGTTACTTTCTGTATTCACCCTATTGTTAATAGGGATATTCTCTGATTAAAAGTTATTCAGGTATTTGATTTTAACCCCATTACATGCCTTGTAGTGGGGTTTTTTTAGAGGAATTATTGTGAAATTAAGGAAACATCAGCAGGAAATGTCTGATCTTTGTGATCGTATCAATAATGGTGAACCTATCCGGGAAATTATTTGTGATGTTACCCCTGGAGGAGGAAAGACTGGGCTCGGTATTATTGCTGCCAAGAAACTTACAAGAGGATTTTGTGACAAAGTTGCTGTATTTGTTCCCAGGAACACTCTGAAGTATCAATTTGAAAGTGACATGATAGATCCTTTCTTTGAATCTGATAGAACAATAAGAGCTGCAGACAACACACCGGACCCATCAAGAGGACTGGACGGGTTCTCCACCACCTACCAGGGATTGTCCAGCAATCCGGAAAGTATGATCAATGACTTTGAGAAACATAAATATATAAAAATATGTGACGAATTCCACCATATCTCTGATGACGGAGAATGGGAAAAACCGTTAAATGTTTTAAGGGACCTTTCTAAACTCAATATTTACATGACCGGAACAGCTTTTAGACAGAAAGACCGGATATCCTTCCTTCCATACGGAGACAATGGCTATCTGGACCGTAGAGAAACGCCATACAGGAAGTTTCTCACCTATACTCGTACCGATGCCCTGGAAGAGAATGCAATCGTTCCTATCGAGTTTGAGACAATAGATGGTTCTGGAAGATACCGGAAGAATGATAAAATTATTTCATTTAACACAATTGAACATAAAGATCTTGAAGCTGCCTTGAAGAGTGACTATGCCTTTCAATTGATAGATCATGGATTAGACAAATTCATGACTTTCAGAAAGTACAATCCCGATGCAAAGATGATCATTGTTGGAAGGGATATTGCCACCACTCAATTATATTGTGACCATGTTAATAAAAGGATAAATTCAAATTCTGTTTCATCTGATGATAAAGACTCTGTTGATATTATCAATAGATTCAAAGCTGGAGAATTCCCGGTCCTTTGTGGAACCGGTATACCCTATGAAGGTTTGAATGTCCCTGATTGTTCTGACATGGTAGCTTTGACTCATATCAGAAGTATTAGCTGGTTGTCTCAAATGACTGCAAGAGCTGTCAGAGTAACCCCTTGGAAGACTATAGCTCGCATAACTGCACCTGCAGATCCGGAATTTCTTCAATTTATGTCTGCTTTGATAAATGAGCAAGAACAAATATGCGGATCATCTGAAGAGGATGAAAGGAATAAAAAAGGTAAAGGGACCCCTAAACATGGTATTGAAATTATACAAGGAAGTGCTCATATTCCTCCTTCTGCAAAAGAGAAGATAGTCCGGGAAGAATTGAATTTAAGGATAAACAGATATATAAGCGAACAATCAACAAAGATAATCAACGGAAAAAAAACTTTTGTTCATACTGAATCTATGACCAGGAGGAAAATTCTCTGGTACAGGATATATATAAAAATAGGTAGAAAATGCCAACTCAAGGAAATGACTATGCCAGAAATGGATTTAGCTCTCAATCTCATTATAGACTTGACAAGTAAGTGAACTAGTGTATATTTAGATATAGGAGAACAAGAAGAGAATTTAAATATTTTAAAAAGGGAATAGAATGAGTATTATTGAAAAGTTAATACCTGATGTGTAAACTAATAAAATCGATATAGATAGAAAGGTTAAAACAGCTCATTCATATCCTCCCATGAGAATATAAGCATCCGGTTCATTATCCCTGTTATAGAGCTCTAAAGATGTTCTGACTGCGATTGATTTATAGTCATAATCTGCAACATCTGAGCAAATATACATTTTTACCCAAAGGTTCTCGCCGGGAGCTGTGCCAACCGGGAAGAAGTAAATATGAAGCGGTTCAGGCCCCAGGGCTTATCCTGGACGGTTATCACACTGGATGCTGATACAAGGTCTTTACCGTCTGATACGGCTACTGTGATGATGTATGACTGTTCAACGTCCGGAGACTTTGAGAAAGTTAAGCTCTCTGAATCTCCGCAGCTCTCCCCGTCTACCGTCCAGCAGTAGAAATGATAGAAGTCATCCTGGTCATCGATTGTCACTGTAAAAGTCACGGATGCACCATTTGAAATCATCGAAGATCCTGGGAGCAATTTAATAACAGGGATGAAATTCTCTGCCTCAATTATTGGCTCTTCAATGATTTCCTCAATGACTTCCGGTTCTGTCGGCTGCTCACAACTGAACAGCACGAACAGAATTAGAATGAAACTAAGCCGGTACAACGGGGTCCACCGGTTTGACTCTTGCCACAAACTCCCCGGCCTGGTCCCGGTTCAAAAGTTCGGCTTACAGGCTTGATCTGCTGAGTAATTCGATCTTTTCTTTCTGAGTAGTTTCGACCACGGCATAAATATAATCGGCTATTTCGGCATCAGTTTTTCCGAGGACAAGCACTCCGTCGATCATTCTTGCGAGGCCATCATTTTCAGACCATTCCTGCTCCGTTATAGTTGCAAGCGGCTTGCCTAGTTTAAGCACATTTTCTGCAAAGTCTTTGTCAGTGTGCGATTCGATTCTGTCTTGTGCTAGATATAAATAAATCATGATGCTTCTCCATATAACCTGCTGTACAGTAGTTCTGCCTTCCGTGAATCACCATTGAGCGATATCCAATGCCCTTTCCATGCCTTGTATGCAAGATCGACCTGATTTAGTGGAAGCCCCATCTCTTTGAATTTTTTCAGTTTGGTACACATCCTTTTCAGCCCTGCCTTGTCGGGATGGATGAGAATCTTTCCTGTTCCAGATATCCTGTAGATACATTTCATAAAGGTGAAGTTCCTGGTTAATTTCACTATCTGTGTTTTGTGCAGATTTAGAGGGATTCCCAAAGAATCATATTTTTTGCTCAACAGAAAGAGCTTCTCTTGAGCCTCTTCTTTGGTAGGGACAATGAAATAGCTGTCATCCATGTAGCGTCCATATTGCTTGAGATGTAAATTCTCTTTGGCATAATGGTCGATACTGTTAGGGAAAAATATAGCGGTTATCTGTGATACCTGTGAGCCAAGCCCGAGGCTTTTATCTCCGAATTCATCTATATATTTATGGACTATGCCACTGGTTTTTTTATCGTTGATCTGTTTGTCAATCATTGGGTAAAGGATACTGTGCTCTATGCTGTCAAAATATTTCCGGCAATCAAGCAACACTATATATCCAGCAGTTCCATATTTTCGATAGTGCCTCATTAGATGAACCTTTATTCTATCCCGGGTAAAAGAAGTCCCTTTGCCTTGGAGACTTGCTCCGTTATCGTGAATAAGTGATTTAGATAATATTGGAGTGAGGATCTGGTTGCACAATGCTTTCTGCACGACTCTCTCAGATATGTGAACACTTTTAATATGCCTATTCTTGCCTCGTTCGTTTATGTCAAACTCAAAGAATCCCTTGGTCACTATTTCGCCCTGTTCAAGAGTTTTTATAGTATCCGATATGTTCTTAATCAGGTGTTGTTCATACTTTTGTATGGAATATTTCCAGGATACCCCTTTTTTGCTCTCTTGATATGCATATAACAAATTCAGAGGATCTGTTAATAAAAAGAAAGAATCATGCTGATAGGATGACCTGCTCTTAGTAGAGCAACATCCGTCATGATCCCTATTTTCGCCTGAGCGAAGGATTCCTGTCTCCTTTTTCAGTAGGTTACTGTCACAAACGATAGTTTGCTGTGAACCTATTAAAGAATCGGGAACAACTCCATTAGTATTGCTAGCATTGTTATTGTTGGCATTACCGTTGTTGTTCGCATTACAGAAGTTGGTCGTGGAAATAGACAGAAACCTGCTTAACATATTTATTTACCTTGTATCATTTTTAGTATTTTTGAGTTGGATTGTTTCCAACGTCTGAGCAATTTCTTTTCATGATCTATCGAATCAATGAACATTATTACCTGCCTAATTTTCTCTGGATATAAATCCACCAGGTACTCCAATTCGTTCTCTATATTCGCTACATAACCAATCGCCTTATTTTGTAACAGCTTCCGTTGCATTACCTCCTCAGCGGTTGTCGGGTATATTTCATTGGCGTTGACAATTGATTCCATCATATTGCCTAATAAGTCTAATATCCTTGTCTGTATATAATATTCCAATCCTTTGCTATAACAGAATTTGCTTTCGTCATAAAACATCTGTTCTAACATCTTGGTGATATCTCTCCGCAGGCTTCTGGCAGTCATATAAAACTGCATACCGGATATTTTTCTTTTAGATACAATTACACTCATAATATTCCTTAAAACAGCCCCTAACGGGACTGCCGATTATCAGATTTCAGATTAGAAAAGCGGGAACAACTCCATAAGTATTGCTAGCAATGTAATTGATGGCATAACCAGTGCTGTACGCAAGACAGAAGTTGGCCGTGGAATCTGATCTATCGGTTGCTTCCCACCAATGACTTCGAATGTTATTAAACAATTTTACTTTTGTTTTTGGGTTAGATGCAAACAGAGGGAATTGCAGTGACGACCCTGTGTAATGTCCGCCACGGCCCCACGCTTGAGTTCCAAAAACTTCGACTTCAGTAGGCAAAAACACTGACTCAGCCTTCCATTCCCACGTTACATGGTCAGAGAGCAAACGATGCACGGTGAGGGGAGTCAAGCCAAGAGCAGATATAATTGCGGTCTGTAAATCCCCGTGTAACCATGTGTATAGGGCAGATGCCGCATAACCACCAGCGTTTGTGTCAGTGGCATTGTACTGATGTTCAATCGGAATATTTTTAAACTGCATTACTACGTGATGAGATGTCACAGCAGTATCACCTGTATTATAATAGTGATCAAAACTGACTATTTGAGCCCTCAGATTTTGATACGATGCGTTCCAAGTGAGGCTAATGGCCCCGGAGTTTAACGATGGAATATCGATATAGTCACCCAGCCGTAACCCGGTAAAATCACCAGTAGATGATATAGCTCTCAGTTTAGTAAAGGCATCGGATGCACTGGAGGCACCGAGTACAGCTTCAAGATCCCGTCCGTTTAGACCTAATGCATCTGGGACAACATTTTTAATATTAGTTGTATTTAAAACAACATCTGAGTGATTTTTTCCGTCTGAACTTCTATGAGTAGTATTTAATTCCTGACCTGTTTTCATATCACTTATGGACCCGTTTCTATATATTGAAGTTATTCCGTTTGTCCAGCTTGTGTTTGATTCTCCTACTGCTATTGCGTCTATATTGTAAATATTTGCATTCAATACTGTAGTAGATGAAGCAGGAACAAGAATCTCACAGATCTTTAGCCAACCTGTTTCTACAGCACCTGCTACGCCTCCTGGA
>NZ_JAQIBL010000265.1 GCF_027859075.1 Oceanispirochaeta sp.
AGGGGCACTTCCGGCAGTCGGAGGCAGGCATTGCCGGATGTTTTTATTCGGCAATGCCTATTGTCAATCTCTGGTAACATCAACAGGCACGTAGGGGAATTGTCAGCTGGCGCGGAACACAATAGCAGCAAAGAGAGTTCCTCAGGATTTTTAGCTGTCAGTCAATGACTGTTAAATACGTTGAAATCAATCAAACGGTGTTACTGAAAGATCTTTCTCAAACTGTTTGTTTTTTTCTATTTCAACGTTATCCTGTTCTGACTCATGTAGTGCTTTTTTAGACAACCATTCATTAGTTTGTATTGAGAATTTCTGATCTAACCGTTCTGAGACATAAGCATTTATTTTCTTTTTTTTACCAAACAGAGATCGTATATTTCTATTTGCCTCAGCAATAATATCACTTTTTAGTATTTCACGATTAGGTTCTTCTTGTGTGAATGATATTCTCTGGTAACGAATTGCAACAGCTTCATTTACACTTTTTTGAATGCTAAACCAATCTGGGATCTTTTCTGAGTGCTGGTGAATATTCATCATGAATCTCTTTTTCTCTAATCTTACTCCTTTACAAATTTTTACTGATCTTTGTAATCTAAATCCCATCTTCTGCTCCAATTGTAAAATATTTAATAGCTCCAAGTAATAACTGTTTTTTGGAAAATGGCTTAGATTCTTTTTTACAGTATACCAGTGTATATAATTGATTAAAGATATTCAATTCGACAGAAAGGCGATTATGGGTAGTTATAGACAGAAGAACGATTATCGGCCACAAATTACCAAACCAATGAAATGGGTGCTAAAAACAAGTGTTACTCAATACTGCTTCTACTGTTTTAATTATGAAAGGCAACCAGGAGGAGAGCAAGTGGAAAAAGTCATATTTCTATTCATAGTATTGATACTTCTTTCATCTTGGTGTTTCGGAGAAGAGACAATTAAATTACTAGTTGATGATCCGTCCGGAGAGATACAGATGGATCAATTGATGAAGGAGGCACATCAAATCGATAATTACAAAATAGTATTTGTATCTCCAGAGGAGGGTGTGGATTACAAGAGTCTTGAGAAAATGCCGGATAGTGATATTCAGTACAAGCTATACCTTGATAAGAGAACAGCTGATGAAGAACTTCCTCATGGATTTTTAGATAAGATATATGGAATCATTAAGAAATATATAAAGAAATTTCCTTAATGATCCGGCATTTTCGTTAATACATCAATAAGTCGACTCCTTCCGCATCTTCACCCCAATCCAGAATATCCCGGCGCTCTGCTTCACCTTGTCCATCCCAGAATCGGAGAGCATCATGCTGAAGTTCCGGTTGCTTTTAGGCCTCTCATAATTGACCTCTCACCAGGCGGTATACTCCCCGTAGTGCGCTTGACTGGATCATCTCCTTCATCAATTTTTCTCGGGATTACTCTAAATGGATCTCTGTATCTCACTGTTTTCCTCCTTATCGAAGTGGTGACACAACTGCTATCACGCCTAAAAATCAGGTTTACAGAGGAATAATATAACTTTATAAATTGTTATATAGTATATAATAATTCTGACTATTGCTTTTGTCAACAATCCATTCTATTTTATAACACACAATGCAGAAGCTGACCATACTAATCTTGATAACTCTTATTCTGTCATCCCTTCTGTATGCAGAAGATGAGCCCATACTCCTGGATAGAGATATTCTGTACTGGCGACCGGCCGGCCCGGATATTGAAGTCCCTGATGTCTTCCATCATCCTCAGGCCACTCCCTATTCTGAAGAACTTTCAAAGAGTCCCCTCTTTTTTCCTCTTCACTTTAAAGAGCTGTCTGTGATTCCCGATGATATGTCCATTTCAGATTTGTCTGTATCTCCGGATCAGACACTGGGCTGGATACCTCCTGCTCTTAATACAGAAGTCCCCGGCAGAACTCCTTTTTCTTCTCTTGGCCTCAGTTTCAGCCATCCTTATGGTACTGGTTTTTTCTGGGAGACCTCCCGGGATGCACTGACTTTTGATTTGAGAGGAAATATTTCTCATGTCCAAAATTATCCCTCCTGGATTGGTGGGTCTTTCAGAATGAAAGATCCGGACCAACTGTTTTCGGCTGCATTATCATACAGAGCTACAGACCAGGACAGAGTCTTTTCGCTGATCAACTGGGAAGGATCTTCAGAACCCTTTGGTCTGATGATGACTTCCCGGGCCGGGTTCAAGTCATCCTCTGTCCTTGATCTTCAGCAGAATGACTTGTATCCATCTGCAGGACTCACTCTGGATACTTCAGTAGATGAGCTCCATATGGCCGCGTCACTGGATGGGCTGTCTCTGATTCAAAAAAACATATCTTTCTGGAGGATTACTCCCGAATTCAGTGTTGACAATACATATCCCTTGGCGAAAGGAGATTTTTCTTTCTCCACCGGATTGTTGACTGACCTGTATCTGGCAGAGTTTCATATTCAATATTTCCCGGAAATCACTCTCAGGTATAGAAATCATGGACGGGTCAGTGTCTTTCTTGAAACGTCTTCCAAGGATCTCCCGGATGAGGAGATCTACCGGTTTCTAACTCAGGAAAAGTACAACGAGGCCGGTTATCAAACTTACCGCTGGCAGGACAGCAGGGTAGGCTTCCACTTTACCAGCAAGGATTTTCAAGGATATACTACAGCCGGTTTTAAACAGGGTGATATGCCTCTGGTCAGGAGTGGCGGACTGATTTCCATGAATAAAACGGTACCCTATGCCGGAATGGACATCACTTGGCAATTAAACAGAGGAATTGTCACGGAATTAAACTCATATGCCGATTATCAGGATAAGGGAAAGCTTCGCTTTGAGGGAATGAACCGATGGATTTTTGAGAGACCCGGGTCAATCCACCAGATTTCTGTCTTTTTTCATGGTGGAAACCGGGAATTGCTGAGAGGATATCGGAATTTATATTTTTATGATTCAGATCTTCTCGCAGGAATCGGTTCAGAGATAGAATTCCATTCTTCCTTGAAGATCAATTTTTATCTTGACACTGTTCTTTCGGAGCCTGCTCTGGAAGGGGGTTCTGGGGTTTCTTTCTCTTATTGATCGTGCAGAAATGTAACTTTCATCATTTTGTATGTATTTTAGGAAAGAAAGGTTAGGGAATGGAATCTTCAGTGGTATTGACAAAAGCTGTATTGTTCTCTTTATTGCTGCATGCTTTTGTTCTGTATATGCTTACTCTGTTTATTTTCAAACCTCAGAGTCTTGAAGACTTTCCTAAAATCGCTGTTTATCTTGATTCATCAGTCACATCGGATGTGAATCCGGGCACAGGCGATGAACACCAGGACAGTCCAATTCTCCAGAAGAAGGTTGTCGTCAAGAAGAGATCCGCTGAATCAAAAGAAACAGATATTTCTCAGAGTGAAGAGCTCCTCAATCAGGACAGTCCTGGTGTCGGGCCCTTAGAATCCGAAATCAAAGAGTCAGGAATGGCGCCTGAAGTCCTCTCAGTTCCTGCCTTCCTGGAGGATGGTTCCGGGGGCGCTGGTGTTGCCGGAGTCGCCGGGGATGAACCCGAGGAGAGTCGTCCAGGGGCATCCGGATCACCCATCAGTGAGCATCCCTCTGTAAATGTTGCCTGGGAGGGAGCTTCTGCTCAAGTGCGATTTATCCCGGAGCCTCATTTCAATCTGCCCCAAAATGGAATTTTATCCGATGAAGTCCTTGTTTCATTCTCTGTATTGGCTGATGGTTCTGTCTCTTCTGTGAAAGTTCTGCCACCGGCTTCGGGATCTTTAAGCCTTGATCAGCAGATCAGATCTTATGTACGGACTTTTCTGTTTGAAATAATGTCTGAAGATGAAATGCCCATAAAAGGGCGCCTGCATTTGAGTCTGACAGCCCGGGAGCCGGATGATCCATGAAAGGGCAAACCTTTTTATACCATTTACTGCAGATTTTTCTGCTGATTCTCATACTCCTTCTGGGTGTTTCCGGATACAAGACTGTCAGTACCAGGACTATGGTTTTGGTGGAACATATGAAAACAGAGATGATCGGTAAGATTGAAACGCAATTTGCTGTTCGTCTGAAGTATGCAGGAATTTCACCTTCTTTTTTGAATTCTGTCATTCTGGAAGATTTAAACGTCTATTCCCGGGGTGAATCCGAGCCGTTTCTGCATATTGATCGGGTCAAGTTATATCATAACCTGATCGGATTTCTGTTCTCTCAGGATACCGTCCTGACCAGTATCAGCGCTTCCGGGGTTCATCTTGATCTTGATTTGTCACATGACCGGGCATTTTTGGACAGAGTGAGTTCCAGTGGTCAGGGAGGAGACAGTTTCCTGGATCTGAACCGGGTGTTTACAAAGTTTATCAGAATCAGGAATTGGGATGCACAATTCCGTTCCGATCTTATGACGGTTGAGTGTTCTGGAAATAACCTGAGTCTGCGTCAGTTGGGAGATTATTTAAGAGTAAACCTGAAGGGTCATCTTTCCTATCAAACCATGAAAGACGAAGCGACTCTGAAGTATCTGACCCTTGATACCGAATTAAAAGGAACTATTCAAAACGATTTGACTGCCTTTGCCCTGGATAGTGAATTTTCTGATATTGATACTAATTTGGCCGTATTGGAGAATCAGAGACTCAACATCGGATACAGGGATGAACAGTTCCGATTGACCAAAATCAAGGATAACAAACCCTATGATCTGAATTTACAGCTGAGTTCTAAAGAGATAAAGCTGACACTTATTGCCGATGAGTTTTCACCCTCCAGACTGGTTTTATTTAAATCATCTCTGGAGCAGATGAATCCCTGGCTTAATACTTCCTTCAGTGGACAGGGTGAGTTTGTCATGGAGCGTGATACTGGATTCATTCAATACTTCTACAAAGGGAGTGCGGCGATGGATAACAGCCTGCTTCCTTTTCCCCTGCAGATCAATCTGGATATACAGGGAGATGACCTTCATCTACGCTCGGAAAAGCTGATTGTCTCGACTGTTCATGGCGCTGTCGACTGGCGTGGACAATGGGTGTTTAGTAACGGTTATCCTGAAGGAAGTTTGTTTATCAATAATCTGTTTGTCGGGGAAGATAAGAGGTTAAATGGACAGCTGGTTCTCAGGAATATTGATGATTATTATTCTATCAATTCCAAAAAAATTCAATTGAACAACGGGTCAGAGATTGGCAATCTGAAGGCCCTGGTATACAGGGAAAATGAAAGCTTCATTTTTTCTCTCCAGTCAGAATTAAATACCGAGAATGACAGGAGAGACAGGCTTGTCCTGGATGGAGAGATAAACTTTGATCAGGAATTCCAAATCCAGTCTTCCTTCAGAATCACAGACATGTTTCTGTCCAGTATTTCTCCCTTTCTGGGTCTCCCTGTTTTAGACACAATCCTGACATCCTATCCGGATATACAGCTTCAATCGGAAGGAACTTTCAGCTATTCCAAAGATAATCTGATGGTCCAGATCAGTCGGTTGAAAGGATTCCTTACTGATGAAAACAGAAGCCTGACTCTCAGCGGTTATTTCGGGAATGATACGCTGGATCTCTATTCTCTTGAGATGATCTGGGATCAGAATTATCTTTTAGGATCGGGAAAAACATGGCTTCAGGGCAATCAGATAACTCTGGAATCGCGATGGGACCTGAATGACAATAAATACGAGTTCAATGGAATTTACAGGAACGGTCAATTCTCACTCCTTGGAAATTATGGAGTCAGAATTCAATTGGCAGAAAAAGCTCAGTCCGGTTATCTGGGAACATTGGAGACGACAAACATCCCACTCTCATGGAATGGACAGGATCTTATTGCTTCCCTCAATCTTAGAGGCCGTTATACCCGGGATAACTGGGAATTCTTCTTAAGTGAATCCAGGGTGCAATGGTTAAACTCAGATTTCCTCAAAAAGCCGGAACTCTCAATGACTGCCTTTTTGGCTCCAGGGGCAGTCAATATCTTTTCACTTGGATACAGTGATGAGTTTTCGACTCTGACAGGCAACGGTTCCTTCTTTTATGATATTCCAAATGGAATATATAATGCTTCACTCCTGTTGAATGATGATAGTACTGGTTCTGTTAATGAAAGTTATGATGCCTTTGCTGCCTATAATGATGGTTCTCTGTCACTGACAATGCAGATTGATCAGGGGATGCTGGACCGTTTTTCCTTCCTGGATATGAGGGGCCGTTTTGACTCGACCATAAATTTTCAGGGTGCATTGGACAGCCCTCTGATAGAAGGGATTGTCAGTGCTCCCGGCCTGGAGTGGCATCAAAATCCCTTTGGTGTAGAAGGAAAAATCCGCTTATCCACAGAGAAACTTGAAATCCATGACCTGAATATTCAAAGAAATAATTTGTATCTAACCAGAGGCCTGGGGGTTTTTGATTTAAAAGACGGTAGCCTTGTGTTTACAACGGCTCTCAGCAATGCAGATTCTGGTGAAGAAAAGGACAGTACTTTTTCCTTGATTGAGACTGGATTGACAGTCAAGGCGGATACAGGTCTGTCTATCGATTTCAAAAACTTTGAGGTTCCCGTGCTAACAGATTATAACGGCCGTTTAAGAATCCATCCCATCAAATGGAACGGTCTGGCATCCTTTGCTTCCAAAACTATAGAATTCTCAAAAAAAGGTCCTATCCTTCAGGGGGAACTCCTGGGTGATCAGCAGCAGTTTGTTCATTATAACAGTGAAACCTACGATATTGAAGCCAATCTGAATCAAGGATTTCCCGCCTCCTTCCATCTTGAGGGGAACCTGTCTCCTGATGCGTTGAACCTAAATGTGAATGACCTTTTCCTTGATCTGAACGTTATAAATTACTTTATGCCTAAGGACCCAACTCTTAAGAATAGATATGTTGTATTCCTTGAGGGCAGCCGGTTGGAAGGCCGTCTGAATATTCAGGGAACCCTGGCAGATCCTGATTTTTCAGGAAGTCTCAAATCGAAGGACCTCTTTCTTCTGACCCCCTATACGGATGCCGATATTGGAGAAGTCCATCTGGACTTTCAAATTAAAGATGACATAGTTACAGCTCGGGAGTTTACAATTCCTGTCGGTAAGGGAGCCCTCCGGGGACAGGGCCAAATGACAATGCGCGGTTGGGGTATTAATGATTATAATCTTGACATCAGAGCTGAAGGGTCTCCCGGTGCTCCTATCTCATATAATGCTCATGGTTTGAATGGGACTGGAGCCTTTACCGGGCAGTTCAAACTTCATGGCGATTCAAGCCAGGGTCATTTTGACGGGATTGTTGTTGTCAATGAGTTAGTAGGTTCCCTGGGCGATAAAACTGACCAGATCATCAGGAAGGATAATGATAATGGATATCCCTTTAAGCTGAACCTTGTCATTGAAACAGGTAAAAATGTGCTTTTTGTACTGCCCAATCCCCAGGTTGAGTTAGTCAGAGCTGTTGCCGAGTCTGGTGAGATCATAAACCTGACCATTGATTCATTAAATAAAACCATGTCCATGACCGGGGGAGTCAGTATAAGATCGGGTGAAATCTATTATTTTGACAGAACTTTTCAGATGACCCAAGGGTCTTTAACATTCAATGAAGATGAGAATACCTTCAATCCCTTCTTGAATATTGAAGCGGAAATTGATACAAACGATGTTCAAGGTGACAATGTAACCATCTATCTGGTTTATAGGAATCCTATCCTGAATGAGTTCACACCCAGTTTCAGGTCGAATCCATCCATGCCGGAGGATCAGATTACCGCCCTCTTTGGACAGAGTCTGATCCCCTATGGGGAATCGGGGGAAGCCGATGTATCAAAGCTCATCCTGGCAACGGGGGGAATGGTTAGTCAATATGGTTTTGTCAGGCCCTTTGAACAGGCCCTGAAGAACTCTATGAATCTGGATAATGTGACAATAAAAACGGAAATACTGGAAAATGCACTTCTTGACCAGTTAAACCGTGAAAGTACTGTTACCGATGCCGGTTCTACATACAGTATGGCAAAGTATTTGGATAATACGAGTCTATATCTGGGTAAATTCGCGGGAGATTCACTTTACTTTTCGGCAGGTGTGGTTGTTGATTATGATCAACTGTATGGTTTAAGATCCTATATGAACGGGATTGATCTTGTACCGGACCTTACAATTGAGATGAGAACTCCCTTTTTTATGGTCTTTTGGAATTATAATAAGAGTAATGCCTTCGATATTCATAATACTGATTTCGTTAAGAATAATGCAATCGGTTTTGAATGGCGGTATTCCTACTGATAACCCGTATCCTCTTGATAAAATATTGTTGAGGAATTTGCGTTTAAGGAGATTTGATGCTTAACAAGAGATGGACTGTGTTCCTGCTGCTTATTATTCTGGGAACAGTTACACTGACTGCGCAGACTACTGAAGATTGGTATGTGAATAAACAGATTGTAGATATACGTTTTACAGGATTGAATGCTGTTTCCGAAACAGAATTGAATGGAATTGTCAGACCCTATATTGCACGAAAATTTACAGACTCTCTTTCCTGGGAAATCCAGGGAAAATTGTATGCTCTGGAGTATTTTGATCTCATATTACCTCAGGTTCTACCCGGGGATGACAGTAGCAATACGGTTATCATTGAGTTCCAGTTCAAAGAGAAACCTGTCGTCAATGAAATCATCTTTACGGGAAACAACCGGGTGAGGAAAGGGGAACTGAATGACACAATTCTCCTGGCAAAAGGGGATATGGTCAACAAATCATCCATTCGTTTTGATGCTCAGGCTCTGAAATCACTGTATATTGAAAATGGATTTGTTGATGCCGAAGTCACGAGTAATATTGAAATTAATGAAGAGAATAATACAGCTTCTGTTGTTTTTGATATTCAGGAAGGCTCCCAAACCACAATTAAAGAAATCCGTTTTGTCGGAAATGATCGGCATGTAACTACCAAGACTCTTATGATACTTATGACAACCAAGGCTCAAACACTTTTTAATAAGGGTATCCTGCTGGAAAATGAGCTTCAGGAAGATGTCAGGCTTATTGAAACTTATTATGCAGACCGGGGATTTATAGACGCAGAGGTCCGGGAAATCAATAAAGATATTGTACGGGATGAAGAAAAAGAGGTTAATAACCTGATCATTACTCTTGTCATTTATGAGGGGGAGGCTTATACATTCGGTGGAGTTAAGTTCCTGGGAAATTCTCTTTACACTACTGAAGAGTTACAGGCTATTATCACTCAAAAACCAGCAAAGGTCTTTAATAAAACCAGATTTCAATTTGATTATCAGAAAGTGACCGATCTTTACTATGAAAATGGATATATTTACAATAACTTTTCCCTTGAAGAGAACAGAAATGATGATGAAAAGACCGTTTCCTATGTCATTGATATAGTCGAAAGAGACCGGGCTCATATCGAAAATATTGTCATCCGGGGCAATGATAAAACAAAGGATGTCGTCATAACCCGTGAGCTTCCTTTTGAAGTCGGGGATGTATTCAGTAAGACAAAAGTCATGCAGGGGGTGAGAAACCTCTACAATACCCAATACTTTTCTGTAGTCGAACCACAGACCTATCCTGGAAGTGAAGACGGACTAATGGATCTTGTTGTAGACATCGAAGAGGGGAAGACTGCCGATATCATCTTTGGTTTATCTTTTTCGGGAGGCCAGGATTTTCCTCTTGCCGGGAATATCAAGTGGAATGACCGGAACTTTATGGGTACCGGAAGAGCACTGGGTGTGGATTCAATCTTTTCTCCTGACAGCCAGAGTGTTTCCCTCCAGTTCTCTGACCCCCGTGTTTTCAATACAAAATGGGGCGCCGGTGTTGACCTGACCTACAGGCATGCAAACAGGAAGAGAATCTATCAGGACCTGAATGGAGACGGCGTTGTCGATCCCTATGTGGATGATTCTGATTTTTCCAATTCCAGCAAGATTGTTCCCACAGATTATCTTATGGATTATTCAACCCACTATATTTCTTCGGGTTTAAACACTGGTTATACCTGGAATACAGGCATAGGCCGCTGGAATCTGTATTCCGGAGTGCGGGGAGGTCTTGAATATGTTGAGTATGACAATGAAATCAACAGACCTTGGAGTCAGAGTATCCGAGACAACTATGAATCCTGGAAATACCATGACAGTCTCTGGTTGAAGGGTGCCTGGGATACAAGGGATTATGTGGGAAGCCCATCCAAAGGTTTTATACTCAGTCAGACAACGACGGTGGCAGGAATTACCAATATTTCAAGTAAAAACTATATGAAGTCTGTTTCCAGAGGAGAGGTGAATTTCACTCTCTTAAATATACCGACATCAGATACATTTACTTTGAAATCTGTGCTTTCAATTAAATCTGCTTTTTCCTATCTGATGCCCAAACCGTGGAATCCAATTCCTATCGATCCACAGGAAGATGGATTTTATGCCGATGGTATGTTTGTCGCCAGAGGCTGGTACCCCGAATCAGATGGTCAGTCACTCTGGGACAATACGCTCACAGTGAAGTTTCCCCTGATACCCAATGTGTTAGCTTATGATTTCTTTCTGGATTCGGTTGGATTATGGAAATCAAAAGAGCTACTTGGAGAGGCCCAGTTAAGCAATATGAAATTCAGTCTTGGAACGGGTATCCGATTTGATAACCCACAGTTCCCCATTGGTCTCTACCTGGTCAAGAAGTTTCAATTCAACGAAAATGGATCCATTAACTGGAACCCTGAACCTGACAGTGTCGAGTTCCAAAATGGAAATCTTGACCTTGTTATTTCCTTCGGGATAGATATTTATTGATTTATGGTACAGGTCAATCGGATTTTCCGCGGTTTGATCTGTCTTGGAGGAGAGGATAATGAAAAAAATATTATTGATCATATTATTGTCACTGGCAGCAATCCCTGTTTTCAGTGAAACAATCACGAAGGTGGCCGTTTTGGATTATTCCAGAATTCTTTCTGCCTTTTACAAAGATTCTCAAGCCGTCAGAGAGCTGGAAGAAATGAAAAACCAGTTTCAGCAGGAGAGCAACCGTATTCAGAGTGAAATAAGTCTTCTGGAAGAGCGGAAACTGAATGCCGAGAATGATGGTAATAATACAAAAGCTCTGGAACTTGATAACCAGATTTTTGAAAAGAAAAAATTTATGCGAGACTATATTCGCGTTAAAAACAGCCAGTTGACCGAACTGAATAAAAATTTGAGTCAGAATAACGCCCTGGTAAGAGAGATCATTCAAGAGGTCGAATTTGTTGCAGAAAGCGGTGGTTATTCCATTGTCCTGAAAAAAACAGATCCCAATCTGCTCTGGTGGAATTTTGAAGTAGACATTACGGAACAGGTGCTGCAGAGACTCATGACCAAAATGCGCTGATAAGCGCCCATTCATTCATGCAGGAAAAAACACCAATGATGCGGCAGTATATGTCCATCAAGGAAAAACACAAAGATGCAGTACTATTCTTCAGGATGGGAGATTTCTATGAAATGTTCAGATCCGATGCAGAAGATGTCAGCCGGCTGCTGAACCTTACTCTGACAAAACGCCATGGAATCCCCATGTGTGGGATTCCTTATCACGCCGCTCAGAACTATATTGGAAGGCTTCTGAATGCCGGCTGGAAAATCGCAATATGCGAACAAATCTCCCTCCCCAAAAAAGGCATCGCTGTACGGGATGTTGTTGAAATTATTACGCCTGGTACGGTTGTTGATGAATCTTTTCTGGATAAACGGTCCAATAACTATCTTGCCGCCATTGGTAAAGTCTCGAAGGTGATGACCTTTTCCTATGTGGATTTATCCACAGGGGAATTTATGGCAGCCTCCTGTGCAGACAACCATCCTGAAGAGTTTATACGGAAAGAACTCAGCCGCCTGGGGCCACGGGAGATCCTGATTCAGGAATCTCTTCTGGATACGGCCTATTTCCGTTCCCTCAATGATAAATCCGGGTTGGTCCTCAATCGCATTCCCGATTGGCTTTTTGATATAGACAGCAGTTTCCGCCAATTAACCGAGCAGTTTCAGGTTGCCAATATGAAGGGATTCGGCTTTCAGTCGGATGATCCGGCACTGGCCGCCGCGGGAGTCCTGCTGGATTATCTCAAAGATACGGCCCGCCATTATCTGACTCACCTGGGGGGACTTCAAAAATATACAGAAGACTTGTATGTCTCACTGGATGATGCCACTCAGAAGAATCTGGAACTCATACGAAACATGGAAGATGGTTCCTCCTCCTTTACACTTCTCAATGTTCTGGATGAGACATCTACTTCCATGGGTGCCCGAAAACTCAGGAATTGGCTGTTGAATCCACTCCGCAGCAAAGAAAGCATTGAATCCAGGTTAAAATCTGTCACATTACTTTATAAAAATCAGATTGTTCTATCAGAAATAAGGACGGTGATGAGTCACATTCTGGATATAGAGCGATTGAGTTCCCGGATCGGTCTGGATAAGGCCCACGCCAAAGACCTTTTATCCTTGATGAACTCATTAAACAGGATTTTTGAAATTGAAAGAATCCTGGAGGGAGTCGATGGTTTTTCATCCTTATCCACGCCAGTTATGCAGGATAAACTGAAATCCATCGTGTCCGAATTAGAAGAATCCATAATGGATGAACCCTCCATCCTTTTGACAGAAGGCCGTCTGATCAAAAAAGGGTATAACCCTGAACTGGATGAACTGAGGGAGCTGAAGAATAATAGTCGTGCCGTACTGGATGATTATTTAAAAACCATCAAAGAAGAAACGGGGATCACAAATCTCAAGTTGAAATATAATAAGATCATTGGTTATTTTCTGGAAATTTCCAAGTTGCAGTCCGATCTTGTTCCCGGTCATTTTATCCGGAGGCAATCTCTTGTGGGGGCAGAGCGTTATACCACATCCAGACTGGCCGATCTTGAGAGCGGAATCAACACAGCCTATGAAAAAATTGTAGACTTGGAAAAGAATCTGTTTGTTCAGATCCGGGACAGACTGAAACCGGAAATCCCGCTGATTCAACAGCTCTGCAGTCAGCTTAGTGAGTTGGACTGTTTTTCTTCTCTCGCCTATACGGCTACTATCCGCGGATACGTTTGTCCTCTGATTCGGGATGACCGGACCTTACACATTGAAGGGGGGCGTCATCCTGTGGTGGAGGCTCATCTTCCCCCGGGGGAGTTTATTCCCAATTCATTGCACATGGACGACGACTCGGCAACATTTGCTCTCATCACCGGTCCTAATATGGCGGGTAAGTCAACCTTTCTCAGGCAGACAGCCCTCATTGTCCTTATGGCGCAAATGGGCTCATTTATTCCTGCCGATCAGGCGGAGATCGGCACGGTTGACAGAATTTTCTGCAGGGTGGGGGCGTCTGACAATTTGGCCAGGGGAGAATCAACATTTCTGGTAGAGATGAATGAAACCGCTCATATCCTGAGGAATGCCGGTGACAGAAGCCTTGTGATTATGGATGAGATAGGGCGGGGGACGAGTACAAATGACGGCTTGTCCATTGCCTGGAGTATTGCCGAATATCTGCTTCAGGAGATCAAATCCAAGACTCTCTTTGCCACTCATTATCATGAATTGACCAGTCTGGAGCATGAAAGCCTCACAAACCTGTCCCTCGCTGTCCAGGAAACCGGTGATGATATTGTCTTTTTGAAAAAAATTAAGGAAGGTCCTGCCAATAATTCGTATGGCATCCATGTGGCCTCCCTGGCAGGTCTTCCCGGTCAGGTTGTCATGAGAGCACGCCAGATTCTTGAGTCCATGGAGCATCTGAACAAGGGTGATTCTCTGGTGGTTCCCGAGGCTGATGCAGCCAGTCAGCAGGACCTTTTCAGTTCCGAAGAAATTGTTCTTGACCAGCTTAAATCTATCAATCTCAACAGTATGACTCCCCTGGAAGCCATCAATATCCTCCATTCTCTCCAGGAAAACCTGAAAAAGTAACTTTCTTCAATCAAATCGGCAAATATCCCTGTTTGTCAGGATATGGGTATCGGTCATTTTTTTGAAAATCTTCGCTGTTATTTCTGCGGAGCTCCTGTTTCTCATCCCTCTGGGATTTGCTCCGGCTGTCGAAGTCAGATCCAAAAAGAGTCATCAAAAAAAGGGTCTCTTTGCCCAGATTGTTCACAGCCTCTGCTATCTTCCCGAGGGATACTTTGTCCTTATTGTGCTGCAAAGCCGAAAGAGTTTCAAAAAATCCTATCCCTGTCTTATTTTAATGGGAGAATGAAGGAAGTCCTGAATCAGTACAAATCTGGGAAACAGATGAATTTCCGTCATTTCCTTGCGGAGAGTCTGTATGAGGTTATGGTCAGTAATGGATGGGAGAATATACCGATTGTTCCCATTCCTCCCCGGAAAGGGAAAATCCGCCGGACAGGCTGGGATCAGATTGATCTTTTGAGTCGGACATTAAGAAATAAATATAAAATACAAGTTATAAAGTGCCTGAAGCGGACAGACAGGGTTCAGCAAAAGACTTTACACTATGCCGAGAGGGAAAAACATATGGAAAACACATTGACACTTATAAAGGGTCAACATCGTTTGGACGGCTACCCTCAATTGGTTTTACTGGACGATGTATTTACGAGCGGAGCGACTCTCAGAGCCGCGGCCGTCGGTTTATCAACTGTATATAAGGGGGGAATCCAGGCCATGGTTATTTGTACGGTTCTATAAGTTCTTCTCTTTATACAGACAACTGAAGTATCTGTTGACACTTCAGTCATGTCTTGATATATTAATTACAAATTAAATGGCATCCGATGTGAAGAGCCCCAACAAGGCTCTTTTTTTTGTATATTTTTTATTCTAGGATGGCCTGACAGGAAGGATATTTGAAGGATATTGACTCCAGAATTATCGAAGATCTGGAACCAGTGTTGAATACTATGGGAATTGCTCTGGTAGAATCCAATGCCGCCATAGTGAAACAGGTTTACAACATAAGACTTGTGATTTTCAGAGAGGAGGGTGTTACCCTCAAGGTTTGTGAGGATGTTCACAAAGTCATCAGACCCCGGTTGGACCTTCTTGTAGAGTCTCGGGATTTATCACAGGACATTACATCTCCCTGCAACTACAGGAGAATTAAAAGCTACAGGGAATATTCAATATTTAA
>NZ_JAQIBL010000266.1 GCF_027859075.1 Oceanispirochaeta sp.
GGTGAGCTCCGGGGGCGTAGTTCCGAATGTTAAGATCCCCGCTGGTCCGGCCTACCAGATTCCGGCGGCCAGAATCATCAAGAATCTGACCGGACTGCCTGTGGTGGGGGGCGGTCTCATCACCTCTTCTTCCCAGGCGGAAGAGGTTGTCAGATCGGGAGATGCGGACCTTGTGTTTCTGGGCCGGGAACTGCTCCGCAATCCCTATTTTCCTCTGTTGAGTGCACAGGAGGCCGGGGTCGATCTTTCTTACTGGCCCGCCCAATATGAAAGGTCTAAATAGGGCGCTTAGAGCCAGGGATTCAGGGTCTGGATGGCCAGGCCTTCAAAGTCTTTTGTATTGCGGGTGACCAGAATGGCTCCCTCCAGATAAGTTGTAGACGCTATGAGTCCGTCCAGAATAGGTAAAGGCTTCCCCAATCGAGATCTCAGGGCCGTCAGTTCTCCCCATTTTAATGCCGTTTCGGCATTGATAGGATAGGTCTGATAGCGGAAGCCCTCCTGTATATGGTTGAACCAGGCTATCAGGTCGTTCCGCTTTCTCCCTTCTGGAAGTTTTTCAATACCCAGATTGATTTCTCCCAAAGAAATAACAGAAATAAAGAGAGCCTTCTCATCAATCTGATTAAACCAGGACAGCACAGACTTGTCAGGATCTTTTCTGGTCAGTTCAGAAAGAACATTCGTATCCACCAGAAATTTCATAGCTCCAGCTCTCTGGGCTCTTCCCTGTCTCTCATGATTTCAAGTTCAATATCTTTATGAGGTCGGGATAGAAGGATCTCTTTTAAAGAGATGCCGTGCTCTTTCTCGTAGGTTTCGGCAGACACTATATACGCCACTACTTTCCCGCTTTTAGTGACACATTGGGGAGAATCGTTCACAGCCAGGTTGATGACCTGACTGAATTTGCTTTTTGCATCCTGTAGCTGCCATGTTTTCACACTGTTTCTCCTGAATATGACTAGTCTGACTAGTTTTTAAAGTCTAATTCTGTATTCTTGAAATGTCAATCAAGTATTCCCGGGTTCAGGGGGAGCAGGGCGGTGCGGATATTTCCTTTGAAAATGCCGGGGGATTTATGATAAGATTCCACTATGATAAAACTGGATCTCCACTCCATCGTTCCCGCCGGTACTGCTGATGACTCTCTCTTGGAATACATGGTTATTGCCGCCCGCAGCGAAGGTCGCTGGGTCATCGTCCGCCTGAAGGGCCGACAGGACTGGTGCTTCCCCGGGGGGCACAGGGAAGAGGGTGAAACCATGGATGAGGCGAGCCACCGGGAACTCTATGAAGAAACCGGAGCTACAGATTATTCCCTCTCTCTCATTGCTGAATACAGCGTGGATCATGGAGACAGGATCAGCTGGGGGAGTATCTATGAGGCTGAAATCTCGGCTTTTGATCCCCTCCCTCCCGAGTTTGAGATCCAGGAGATCAGTCTGGTCCGGGAGTTCCCCCTGGACAACACCCGTTTCCCCGGCATCATGCCGGGGCTGATGGACTGGCTGAACCGGCGGCTTTAATGTATCAGGCCTGAAGGGCCCAGGATTTCCTGACGGGGTAGCGGTAATATTGTCTGTCCGAGTATCCCAGTGTGAATACCAGTCCGATCTTTCTATCTTCTGGTACTCCGATCTTAGCCCTGTTCTTTTTGCTGAACAGGGCGGCCTCGGCAAAACCGATCATGCAGGAACCGATGCCCCTGGAATGAGCCGTGAGCATCATGTTTTCACCGGCTACGGCGCAATCGGTCCGGCCGAATCGTTTCCCCTTTTTAGCCGGGTAGGTCAGGATGACCACCGTGGGGGCACCATGAAAAAGAGGATCAGCCTTCCCTTCCAATGTCTGATTCAGCAGCTGGTAAAACCCGGTGATCACTTCCTTTTTGGCATACCGCCCCAGTCCAACTGCCTTCAGCAGGAACCGGCCCACAGGGTTCAGGCCGATGCGGACCACCTTAAGAAGAATTCTGGCCAGGGTGGAGGCAAAAACAGAGACTTCCGCCCCCTTAAAGACAATGGAATCACAGTACTGGCTGTTTGTGGCGGTGGCGGTGGTTTCACCCGATCGTATGATGGCCTTCAGATCATCCGTGGTTACAGGATCGTTCTTGTAACGGCGGACAGAGCGTTTGCTTAAGATCATGTGATCCAGGAGATCTTCCTTTGTCAGAGCCGAAAGATCTTCTGGATAGACTGGCAGTTCTTTTCCATCTGCCCGGACGGCGTTGACGGGGCAGACCATGCCGCAGTGGCTGCATTCGATGCAACCTTTATGGATAATCCGGGCCGATTCTTTCTCTTTACGGATGGTTTTCGCGGGGCATTCTGTGATGCAGATGCCGCAGTTGGTACAGGTTTGTGGTTCGATTGTAAATTTCATTGTGTGAATATAATCTTAGGAGCCATTGTTATCAAGAAGAGGGCTCAATTGATTCCTGTTATATGACGATTAAATGATGTGGGGACTTCTGTCTTTTTATATACAATCAGTTCTTTTTCCCTCTTGTCGAAAAAATGGGAATTAGATGTATAATAAGTTAAGTGTTTCCGATTGATGCGGAGGTTTTTTTGAAGCGTTGTTCTAAACCTATGAAATATCTTTTACTCATTGTTTTTCTCATTAGTCCGGTTTGGGTTTTTGGAATTGCCTGGGATGGAAGTGTGGGGGATAATCGTTGGGATTCAGGTTTAAACTGGGTAGGTGATGCTGTACCTCCGGCTGGTGCAGATGTTGAGTTTCCAATTGATGCAAATATTATTTCAAGCAATGTAGTACCCACTATCGGTATCCTAACAATTTCCGCTGGTGCCAATGTAAGTTTAGTCCTATCGAATCCGTTAGGTCTCACAATGACAACAACTTCAATCGATGGCTCTTTAACAACTTCTGTACAGGATTTAGATGCCGGGGATGTAATTCTAGCTGGAATCTCCAGTATTAATACAACAGGTCAAAATTTTGATGCAACATCTATTTCAGGTGGATCAGATTTCACTTTAACTTCTGGTGCTGGGATTGTGAATATCACTGGTGCTATTGGAACTGTACCCTTAGGTGATTTTACAATTGTAACTTCTGGAGGAATTACAACTAACAGTACAATAAATGCCACTTCAGTTGATTTAACTAGTGCAGGAAATGTGTCTCTTGGTGGAGCTGTTACAGTCCCGGGAGGTTTTACCAGCGCCGGAGTGACCTTCACATCTTTGGGGCTTGATTCCAGCGGAGGCCTTGGCGGAATAAGTATCAATCACACAGGAAATGTGACTCTTAATGGTCCAGTTGTGAGTGATTCAGGAGATGTGACACTGAATTCTGACGGTATTTTGACTTTGAATCAGAGCGTTTCAAGTACCTCAGGAGCCCTGGATTTTACATCGGTTGGAATAACGAATGTTGGAGCAGATACGACCACAGGCGGTACTGGATCAGTAACATACAATGATAATGTAACTCTCACTGCCTCAGTGAATGTTAATAGCACAGGGACTGGAGATGTTGATTTTCTTGGAACATTGAATGGAACGACAGCCTCAGTAGAAGATT
>NZ_JAQIBL010000267.1 GCF_027859075.1 Oceanispirochaeta sp.
AGGGGCACTTCCGGCAGTCGGAGGCAGGCATTGCCGGATGTTTTTATTCGGCAATGCCTATTGTCAATCTCTGGTAACATCAACAGGCACGTAGGGGAATTGTCAGCTGGCGCGGAACAACGGGTATCATCTGCCGGATAGAATGGGAATTGATCATCGTAACAAAGAGGCTGCAGGAGTCAGGCCGTTGGCCTGCAGCTGAGCCGGATGTTACGAAGCCTGGCGGCTATCTCTATGAATATTTAACTTTTGATATGGCTTCCGTCCGACTTAAATTGTAACAACTGCAGAATTGATTGATTTTAATGGCAGTGTTATACTTGTTATACACGGGAGGTCATTTATGTTAGCAGTACGTCTTGATTCGTCTGTTGAAGATAAACTGACCCGTCTGGCAAAAGAAACCGGACGGAGCAAAAGCTATTATGTGAAAGAAGCCATAAACAACTACCTGGAAGAAAGGGAAGAATACCTATTGGCTCTTGCCGTTCTGGAAAAAGAAGAACCTCGTACCTCAATTGACGATGTGAGAAAAGAACTTGGCCTGGAGCGTTGATTTTACTGCTACGGCCAGGAAGCAGTTAAAAAAGATAGATCGAAAATGGCTGGGAAAGATCCTTGACTATCTTGAAGATGAAGTCGCTACACTAGAACATCCAAAAGATAAGGGGAAGGCTCTTGTGGGTGACAAAAAAGGCCTCTGGAGATACAGAGTCGGGGATTACAGGATTATCTGCGATATTCTCGATCATGAAATAGTAATTCTTGTTGTTATAGTAGGACCTCGAAAGAATGTCTATTCGGATTGATTCTCTATTGAGAAAATGTAAATACAAATTATCCGGGGATCCAGAGAAACCGCAAAGTCCTTACTCGAAAGGCGGCTTTGCTTAGAATGAGTAAATACCAGGTGGACCTGGTAGGATAGAAATTGAAAGTCATACCACCAGTCTCAGATGTAAATATCAATATTAAGATGGTTTTATTGTTGATAACCTCAGGTTTTAAAGTTATATTTTAGAATAAGAGTGGGAAATCCCACAGGTGAGGTAAATATGACTGTATTAAAAGAATATGATACAAAGCTGGATACAAAAAATAGATTAACAGTTAGAAAAGCCCAGTACGACCACTTTCATGTTATTGAATTTGATGACGGTCACATTGAGCTTAGACCAAGAGTTCTGGTTGATCCAAATATCTTTTCTAAAAATACCCTTGTAATGATGGATCAGGCTATTTCCAATCTCAAGGAAGGAAAAACTTCTGCACCCATCGACTTGTCTGAATTTGACGTGGACTGATGTTGCAATTTGAGATATTGATGGGAGTTCCTGAAATGGAACACTTTTGGAACGATCTTGTTTCCAAAAAAAGATCTGGCCAGTTAAATAAAACAGAAGAGAAGTTATTCAAAAAATTACATAAAGCCCTCTCTTTTTTGAGTAGCAATCCCAAACATAATAGTTTGAATTCACATGATATTGAATCATTGAGTCGACGATATGGCATGAAAGTATGGCAATCTTATCTGGAAAATAACACCCCGGCTGCAGGTAGGATCTTTTGGGTTTATGGACCTGATCAGAAAGAAATAACTGTTCTTGGAATTGAACCCCACCCTGAAGACAAGAAAAAAGGGGCTTATGAAAAGGTAAATCTATCTGAATTACCGGGATCAAAGACTGTTTGATGAAGATCGAGCAAAACAGAAAATCCCTTGCTCGAAAGGCAGCTTTGCGTAGCAAAATGACATTGGCTAGCCCGCAAGGTTAGTAATTGAACGTTTATTAAAACCATGACAGCTTCTAGCGTTTTTAGCTGTAAATGAGCTCAGTAAAGGCCTTCATCATCCGGGCCGTCAGGGGACCGGGTTTTCCGTCTCCAATCATCCGCTTGTCGACGGAAATCACCGGGATCAGTTCCGCCCCCGAACCCGTGAGAAAGCACTCATCCGCCGTATACAGGTCAAACCGGGTGAGGGTGGTTTCCTTGCTGGGAATCCCTTTTTTTTCAGCCAATTCCAGCAGAGTATTTCTTGTGATCCCTTCCAGTAAGCCGTGCCACGAGGCTGGTGTCAGGAGATGCCCGTCTTTCACAATGAAAATATTGTCACCCGTACACTCGGCTACATAGCCTTCTTCACTGAGCATAACCGCTTCAGGACAACCCGCATCCCTGGCCTCTATCTTGGCCAGGATATTGTTCAGGTAGTTGAGACTTTTGATCCGGGGATCAAAAATCCGGGCACTGAGACGTCTGGTGGAGGCGGTGATGATGGGAATTCCGGTTTTATACAGTGTAGCCGGGTAGAGGCTTATGTCATCGGCAATGATCACCAGGGTGCTGCGGGGGCAGGAAAAGGGATCAATCCCGAGGGGGCCTCTGCCCCGTGTGGCCAGAAGACGGATATACCCCTCTTTTCTGTTGTTTCTTCTGACTGTCTCTTCTACGGCAGCCATCGTTTCTTCAAGAGACAGGTTCAGTTCCAGGCGTATCGCCCGGGCCCCCTCGAAAAGCCTCAGAATATGCTCTTTCAGTTTGAAGATTTTGCCGCCATAGATCCTTATCCCCTCAAACAGTCCATCCCCATAGAGGAGTCCATGATCATAAACCGAGACCCTGGCGTTCTCTTTATCAAACCATTCTCCGTCAATGTATATCTCCATTACTTTTCTCCCTTGTCCTCATCGGTATAGATATCCCTCAGCAGGCTGTAACCCTCACCAAAGGTTTCTACCAGTGGGGAATCAAAGCGCCTGACGATTTTCATTATATAAATGTCATGCTTGATATAGTCTTCCGCCAGGGTGACAAAACCCTTGCCCCGGCTCCAGGCTCCCTCGGTGGAGGACGGAGAGAAGGTACCCGACAGGGCCTCTGATCCGTCACAGACCAGTGTGAACCCCCGGCCTCCCTTTTCTTCATAGAGGGTGTCTTTGATGGGATGTTCAAAGATCCGGCCGCTCTGTTCTGTCACGCTTCCGAAGTGCACGACTGCGGCCTGAACCCCTTCGGCTTCTTTTTTCCGGATCAGCGGCGCCAACAGGGAAAACTCTTCAGCCCAAAGAGAAATCAGGATGTTCTTTCGGCTGCGGGAAATCATTTTTTCAGCCCTCTCCAGCAGGGCGGGACGATTGCTGAGATTCCAAACATAGGACACCGTTTTTTTACGGGGCGGGGTTTTCAGTTCTTCCGACAGGGAGGAGAGGGTTTTTTCCATTCTGAAGCGGTAGGAAGAGATGTATTCTTCCGGTTCCTGGGGAATGTAGCGCTTCTTGTTCTTCTCTGTGAGTTCCAGAACAAGCTCTTTTTCCTCCAGCTTTTTGATGACGCCGTATATCTTAGATGTAGGAATGCCGGCTAGTCCGGCTGTTTCATAGGCCGTGAGAGGATTTTCTTCCAGCAGGGCCATATAGGCTCTGGCTTCATAGTCGCTCAGCCCGGTTTGTTTTAACTCTTCTTTTATATTGACTACCATGGTAGTCAATATAAATCAGGGTTTAGAGTTTTGTCAACAATTGTCTTGTATTTTTCGGGGTACTTATTACGAAATCTATGATCTGATAGGATATATGGCTATGATTGATTTGAATGAAGCTCAGGATTTCCTGAAAAAAATAATGATTGAAGCCGGTGCATTGACCCTTGAATACCGGGAGAGTTTTAAGAGCCTCCGGGTGGAGCAGAAGGGGACCGATAAAGACCTGGTGACAGAGGCGGATCAGGCCGTTGAAGTCCTCCTCAGGAAACGGATTCTGGAGAGATACCCGGACCACGCCATTCTAGGAGAGGAAGAGGGTGAGTCGGGAACACATGCCTGCCGCTGGATCATCGATCCCATCGACGGCACAATCTCCTACCTTCACGGACAGTACCAGTACTCTGTTTCCATTGCCCTGGAAGTGGAGGGTACCCTGGAACTGGGAGCGGTATTTGCTCCTGCCCTGGCCGATCTGTTTACGGCAAGGAGGGGGGAAGGAGCCTTCCTTAATGAAAAATCAATATCTGTTTCGGCCATCGATCGTCTGGGAGATGCTGTTCTCTCCACCGGATTCTGCTGCATCCGCGCGGGGATGCAGCAGACCAACCTGCCTCTCTTCTGCGATATGATGCCCCGTATCAGGGATATCCGCCGGGGTGGTTCTGCCGCCCTAGATCTCTGCCTTGTGGCCTGCGGCCAGATGGACGGGTACTGGGAAAAGCATATCAATCTGTATGACATAGCCGCAGGAATGCTGGTTCTGGAGGAAGCGGGAGGAGAGGTTACGGATTATAAGGGTGACCTCGACGGTCTTCCCCGGGAAATCCTGGCAACAAACGGTCTGATCCACGACGAATGCATATCTGTGATCAGACCCTTCATTAGATAACTGAAAGAAGCATCCTCAACTTGATTTAAACCCCGAAGAGGGCTCTCCAGCTTGTATGTTCCATATATATAAGAAGAAAGAGCAGAATTCCCGTTATCAGAGGCAGCAGTATATCGGTTTTTTTAAAATGCACATCCTTGAGGTATGTCCTTTTATCTTTGTATCCGAAGGCCCTGCACTCCAGTGCATCAGCTGTGATTTCCGCCTTCCGTATGCCATTGACCAGAATGGTAAACACATATCGCTGCCAGAGTTTAATGCGGTGCCCCAAACCGGAGCCTGTGGTTCTTCCCCGGATAGAGTGAGCCGCCTTGACTGCTTCGACCTCTTTCTGAATAAGGGGCAGGAAACGCAGGGCAAGAAAGATGGTGAAGGCATAGCGGTAGGGCATACCGACTTTGACTAATGAGGTCATCAGATCCCTGGTATCTGTCGTCCAGATCAGTAAAAAACTTGCCAGAACAATGACAGATAATCTGAAAAAGAAAACAGGTCCCTGTATCAGGCCATAGTCTGATATTTTCAGAAATCCAAAGGAAAAAACAGTGGTTCCCGGATCTATGAAGAAGTGAAATATCATGAGAATGAAACCGAGACCGAAGACGATGAAACCGCTTCGCAGTATTTCCATAAAATGAATTTTTCCTGCGGTGAGAGTCATCAGCAGGATCAGGCTGAATAAGACAGCTCCGGATATGGGCGTCTTAAAAGTAAAAAGTCCAAGGGCAACCATAAACACCCAGATCAGTTTGACAAAGGGATAGGTTCTGTTCAGAAGGGATTTCCTGTCTTTAAAGCTTAAAAAATTACTCTGTGACATCAGGTTCCCTCCGATTTTTGAAGCAGAAGATCCAGGAAGGCTCTGGTTCCGGGAATATGGCCATTCACAGTAATACCATGAGCTTCCATTTTTCTGAGCATCTGGTTTAAAAGGGTCTGCTGGAGGTTCGATTTTTCCAGAATCTCCGGCTCCTTAAAGAGATCTGTGGGGATTCCGTCAAAGTGTTTTAATCCTTCACTGAATACGGCTACCCGGTCGGCATACTCTTCCACCAGGCGCATGTCATGGCTGATCATTATTACAGAAACACCTCGTTTCTGGATTTCCAGCATGATATTCATGAGGGTTTCTGTCATTTCTCTGTCCTGTCCATAGGTGGGTTCATCCACAATCAGAACTTTCGGATCTCCCACAAGCATGGTGGCCACACCCAGACGGCGCTTGTTTCCGGCGCTCAGGGCAAAAGGATGCACATCCTGACAGTCATCCAGCTCCAGAAGAGACAGCAGTTTGTTCCGTTCTTCCTTTAATTTTTCAGGATCAAACAGGCCTTTGGACTGGAGACTGTAATCAATTTCATCTGCCACTGTATCCGTCAGGAACTGGTGTTCCGGATTTTGAAAGACAAGGGAAATATGATTGGCCAGATCCGGGACTTTCCAGTCGGCCGATTTTTTCCCGAAGAGTACCAGGCTTCCCTGCCTGCACTTATTGAGTCCGATCAAAAGTTTGGCCAGAGTGCTTTTTCCGGCTCCGTTTCTCCCCACAATGGCAAGCATCTCGCCCTTGAAAATATTCAGAGAAATACCCTTGAGGGCATATTGGTCATTCCCATAGGAGAAATGAATGTCCTCTCCGATAATCAAAGGCGGGTCTTCGTGAGTTCTGTATGTTTTATTCTCGGCTTCCAGAATGCTTCCTTCTGACAAAATGCCCAGAGAAAACAGCATCTCCAGAGTTTCCTCTATTGTGATGGGAATCCTATCCAAAGAGTAACCCTTCCGGATCAGTCCCAGACCAATTTCAACTGTTTCAGGAAGCCAGATGCCGAGGGATTCTATTTCATTTCCCTGTTCATTCAGGAGGGTATAGGGTTCCCCGCTACTGACGATGCAGCCCCGGTGAAGAACCAGGATCTGTTCGGCTTCAGATATAAAATCATCCAGCTCTCTTGTGACAAGGAGAATGGTGATGCCTTCGTCCCGGAGTCTGAGTATCAGTTCATGGACCTGTCTCGTTGCAATGGGATCAAGGTTGGCAGTTGGTTCATCCAGTATGATCAGACGAGGTTTCATCGCCAGTACAGAGGCCAGTCCCAGTTTCTGGATCTGACCGCCCGAGAGATTCCAAACCAGATTATGTCGGTATTCCTCAATGCCTGTCAGATCAAGCAGCTCTTCAACGCTCATTCTTATCTCTTCTTTTTCAAAAAGGAGATTTTCAGGTCCGAAAGCAATTTCATCTTCCACAGACAGTGTGGCGAACATGGATTCCGGGTCCTGAAACACATAACCGACTTTGCAGGCCAGATCTTTCATCTGAGAATCAACAGTGGCTGTTCATTGAATCAGGAC
>NZ_JAQIBL010000268.1 GCF_027859075.1 Oceanispirochaeta sp.
ATTGAAGACCCCCCATGGCCGGGAAAAAAAGGAGGGAGAAGGCTAGAAAAAGAAAGATCGACCGGTTTCGGACAGAGACATCAATCATGACGCTGGGAGGACCGGACGAAGAGGGTCGGGATAAAAATCATGATCAGAATGGTGCCGAGAAGCATCCCTCCCATGACGGCCAGCGTCATGGATGCATTGGGATCTTCTCTTTTCCAGGCAGTTATAAAGACGGGAACCAGGGCGGCTATTGTAGTCAAGGTTGTCGCCGCTACGGGCCGGAGCCGTTGGGCTGAAGATGTGAGAACCTGAGTCAGGGAATTGTTTTTATAAGACGAGACAAGGAGGATGGCTGTATTAACTATGGTCCCCTGAAGGATAAGAAGCCCGATGAAGGAGTCGAGGTTCAGGCTCTGATTGAAGATCTTCAGCAGGAGGAAGCTTCCCGGCAGAGACAAAGGGATAGAGCTGAAAAGAAGCAAAGCCTTCCAGGGGGAACCTGACTGCATTCCCAGAATGAGATACATCAGAACCAGAGCGAATAGAAACAAGACGACCAGCTGATGCCCCTCGGTACCCCGGGTTTCCTTCATTCTTATCTCTTGAGGAAGTGTTTTTGCAAGAATCTCGATTCCGGTCATGCCTTTTCCCTCCCGGAAGGCTTTTATGGGTCTCATATTCTGCCTGTCCGACCTGTAAAGTTCGGCAGAATCAATCTTTTGGGATAAACTTCCCAGTTGACCGAGCCGTATCAGACCGTTTTCCTGTTTGAATCCCAGTTGCAAAAGATCCTCCTTACTGCCCCGGTACTCTTGAGAGGCTCTTAAAATGACAGGAATCTTTTCTCTTTCTCCTGACAGAAGGATTTCTCCAGCAACCGTGCCGCGGATCTCACTGGAGAGAGTCCTGAGGAGGGCAACTCCTGTTAATCCGGAGGCATTGAGGCTGTCTCTATCACTTTCAAATTGCAGTATAGGCAGATCCTGATTCATCTGATCCTGATACCCTTCAGGGAGGAGGAAGCCGTAGAGTTTCTCCCTGTCCTGACTCAGCAGCTCAATATTTTCCAGAATAGTGCCTCTTAAAAGGGATTCGAAAAGAGATTCCTCCGGTTCAAAGAAGGCCCGTTGATCCATGATCTTCATTAATTTCTCTTCATCCTCCCCCGGGATAAATTGAATATGAATATTGAGGTCATGGAGGCTGCGCCTGGCTTCTGAACGGGCCTTGAGATTGTCTTCATCAAAACCTGATTCAAGATAGATTCTTTCTGTCTTCATTTCCTTTTTGAGATCTCCGATGACCTGCTGTGCAGTTCTACGGACATCCTTGAAGTCTTTTCCCCGGGGTAAAGTCAAAGAAAGAACTCCTTTTCCAGTCTTTTGTGCAGGAAGAATCTCAACTGGGATGCTGAGGCACAGAAGGATGGTGCCCCCCAGTATCAGGAAGAACAGGGTGAGGACTCTGTTTTTATGTTTCAAGGAAATGTAGAGGATTTTTCTATAGGGTTTATTCCTTTTCGGGCTGCGTCTTTTACTGCCGTCTTCACCTCCCAGAAGGATAAAACAGGCGGGTGTAAAGAAGTGGGAAACCGGCAGCGACAGTGCAATGGTCAGAAGAATGGTTACAATCAGATCGTGGAATAAAACGGATGTAATGCCTGGTATAAAAAGGGGAGGAAGAAACACGATAATGGTGGTCAGGGCAGATGCAAGCAGGGCGGGGCTGACCGTTTTAAGGTTTCCCCCGGGACGGCTGATCTCTTCCAGTACAACAATGCTGCTGTCGGCAATCAGGCCGATCCCCACCACCATGCCCATCAGGGAGAGGGTGTTCAGGGAAATCTTTAGAAGATAGAGGAAGAAAAACACCAGCACCAGGGTCACCGGGATGCTGAGGGCGGTTATCAGGGGGATCAGCAACTCTCTGTAGAGTAGAAAGAGAATGGCGGATGCGGCAGCCAGGCCCCAAAGGAGGGCACTCAGAAGACTTCTGAAAGAGTCTTTAATCCTGGAACCGGATTCCTCTATCAGGACTATTTCCAGGCGTCCCTGATAGGCTCTCTGCAATTCAGGCAGAATTTTGAGGATGCTGCCGACAGCTTCAAGAGTTCCTGATGAGGCGCTTTTAAAGAGATGAATCCCAACCCCGTCCCGGCCTTCATATAGAAAGAGGGATGTGGGTTCTCTTCTCTCCATCTGAACAGTGGCAATGTCGGATAATTTTAAATTCCGACCCGGAAAGGGACTCAGTGCCCCAATCTCGGCAGGGGATGTAATCCCTGTCTCCATTTTTACCAGTCGTCTCAGGCCTGCGTCTTCGACTTTTCCGATACTCCGGTTTACAAGGTATCCAGAAAGAGCCTGAGAGCACTCATCCACCGTCAGATTCAGGGTCTCAAGAGAATCCATATCCAGATCAACATGGACTTCTGGTTTTCTCAATCCCCTTAATTCGACGAGGGAAACCTCCTCCAATTTCTGAAATTCTCCCTTGATTCCATACTGGACTAAACTGTAAAGCTCCTCGATGCCCCTACCGGGAGGCGGAATCAGAGCCAGGGTCACACAGGGACGGTGAGACAGATCCGATGTATATACAACAGGTTTTTTGACTCCCTGGGGAAGGAGAGGATAGAGGGTGTCAATGCTCTCCCGGACCTCCAGTGAGGCCTGATCCAGGTCGGCTCCCCAGTCGAAGCGCAGAGTCACAGAGCTGATACCGGCCTTGGATACCGAGTCCATGGAACTGACATCCCTGACTGTAGACAGGGCATTTTCCATCGGTATGGTCACAAGCTGTTCCATCTCTTCGGGAGGAAATCCTGGAAAGGCGGCGGCAATTCGTATTTCCGGAATCTGAAGATCCGGTAATTCTTCAAAGGCTAGCTCAAAAAAAGAGATTCCTCCAAAGAGAATAAAGGCCGTGCAGGCCATTAATACGGAAAGTGGATGTTCTTTTGTCCAGTCAAAAAGATTCATGGCTGATTCACAGTCAGATACCAGGGCTCTTTCAGAGAATTCCCCAGAGTATCCGACAAGGTTTCTGAAAGGGAGAATGTGACTATCCCGGGGAGTCCTGTATCGCTGATATTCAGGTGAATACGAATCAGGCTTTCTCCCGGACCGGGGGAAACGGCAGGTCCGGGTGTCTGAGAACCGTCATAGACCTCATATCCAATGGTTTCAAAGCTCAGAACCGCCGAATCAAAAGAGAGGGCATTCATCAAACTGAACTGACTGATTGTTCCGGCATCTGAGCGGACAAAGAGAAAATCAAGAAAAGCCGTCGTGGAATCTGATGCTCCCAGGGAGCTGTTCAGGCTCAAAATCTGTGGAAGAACCCCGGAACTGTCGGAACAGAAGGCTAATGAAATCACTTCCGGGGGGCGGCTCTCCACACCATCTGCTAAAAGGAGGTAATTCTGCTCCAGCAGGTTCAGTTCGTAATGCCCCTCCCAGTCGAGGGACTCAAAACTCAGGGTAAAGTCTTGAAAGTTGCTGTTCCAATTTACATCATAAGGAGATTCAGGAGTGAGGCGTACAAGATTCAATCGTTCTTCCTCATTCATGATTCTGTTGACATGCCCCGTTATGACATCATCTTTCTCCACTCCCGTATTGATCCCCGAAGGATCCAGCTCGCCGCCGGAGGAAGTAAGAATGATAGATTCCAATAGAGGATCATCCCGGGCAGTTACTGTGTATATCAGGTCTATTTCCCGATCCATCCTGTTCCCGGCCTGATCCATCAGGCTTTTTGAAATGGAGAGTGTATACTCTTTGCCGTTTTCAAAATCTTCCAGAGGATGAACAATGACTTTGTTGTCCACCCATTCCAGGAAATATTTCAGGTTCGGTACTATTGAAAAGGCATCCCTGAAACTCTGCTGATCCAGGGATTCAGAAAACAGCAGGGTGAACTCTTGTCTCAGATTTGTGATCTTTGAAAAATCGACTGGTTCGGCTTTCCTGAAAAGGGGGGCTTCATGGTCTGATCCTGTGGCAAATTCAGTGCTCCACTCTTGAGAGAAGGAATTTCCGAACCCGTCTTCTGCAGTTTTTTTCAGAGACATTGTGTAGGATTTATCCGCAGCAAATCCCTGATAGGGGAGAAATCGCATTCTGTTTTCCTCCCAGATGAAATCTCCTTGAATATCCACTTCATTTTCAGTCAGAGAAAAGGCTGCTTCTGTGAGGCTCTGGTTCATGGAAGTTGAGAAATCAAGACTCACTTCATGCAGCTCCGGGGCTTCCTGATTCTCTTCTCCGGGAGACCATGAAATGATCTCGGGAGCCTCCATATGTTTCAGCTCTTCGATGAACCGGCAGCTCACAACAGACAGTAGACAGATCAGTGCCGGAAGAAAGAGCCTTTTCATAATCGGGCCACCCGGAAGAGCTGACGGACATCCTCGGGGAAAAAGCTGCCCTCATCGTTGACAATGCCTCCTTCTCCCCCGGGCAGTTCCAGAATGTAGTAGTAGTCCGAAAGGGCATCGGCGTTGAATCCTGAGAACAGGACGGTCATGGTGGTGTCGGTGGTCCATGAAAATAGACCTGCCCGGGGACTGCCTCCGGAACTGAAGAGCTCGAAGATATTGAGCCTGGTTTGTACATTCTGTTTCTCCAGATCACTCGTAAAGGGTCTGGAAAAGGTAAAGCGGAAACTCAGGCTGAAAGGGGATACAGGACCGGCAGGCAGATCATAGGACAGGTCTGAATTGTAGCTGTTCAAGGTGAAACCACCATAGGACAGACATTCCAGAGTCAGCAGTGACTGTTCTTCGATAGCGGGAGTAAAATCGCAATAAAAATCTGAACTCATTGTGATTCCTGTATTTCCCTGGGCTGAAGAGGCGATGCGAAGCCTGTAGGATTGGGACATCCTGAATCCGTCTCTAGGCAGAAAAACAAGATCTTCTATGCCCGTCCTCAGGGGATCATTACTCCAGAAAAAATCACCTGCCAGTGAGGGGGTCAGGGTAAAGGCACTCTCAGTGAGGCTGTGGTCCATGGGCTGTGAAAAATGGATCCTCAGTGCCTGATCATGGGTCAGAGTTGTCAGACTCCCCTCAAGAGGTTCAAAATCGGTTGATCCATCTCTGCTGCAGCTCCCCACCGACAGGACCGATGGTATTTCCGTACCATATTGAACATAGAAAGAACTCTCCCATGAAGGAAACAGAGGGGTCCCCGAGCTGTTCTTGACTTCATCGGTCATTTTGATGGTATAAGTCTTCAGGTTCTCCCAGTCTTCAACCGGACTCAAAAGGAGAGTGTGATCCGACCATCTGCGGTTCATCTCTATGTCAGGACTGATGCTGAGACCCCTGACGAGGGACGCCTCATCTACATCATTTGAAAAATTGATCACTAACTCTGCATTTTCAGAGACAATGGTACCATCAGACGGCCAGAAGGAGAGAATCCGTAAGGGCGTAAACTCACTCTTCACCCAGTAGAAGGGCAGCGAAAGTTTTGATTCGACTGACTTGCCGTCACCGCGGGTGTAGTACCCGTTAAATTCAAGATGATATTCCAATCCAGCCACTGGATCCGACAGGGGGAACATTGTCAATGTTCTATCATCCTCCCAGAGTATTTTGACATCTACCTTGCCGTCGTGGTCTTTGATACTTACAGTTTGTTCCACCGAATATTGATCCACATCCTGAACAAAGCGGATCAAAACAGGACTGCCCTGACTCAACACTTCGTATTCCTCGGCGGGAGAAGATGTGTAATCTTCAGAATGATTCAGTTCCACCAGTGAGCAGCCGGGAATCAACAGAAGAAAGAATGCCGGTACCAAGCCGTGTATCTTCATCTGACCCGTACCTCCATTCCGTCTCTGAGAAGCTCAGAAGGGAGTCTGACGATTCGGTCTCCTTCCTTCAGGCCCTCCAGAACGGGGAATCTTCTCCCCTTTTCTTCTTCAATGGTTATTTTTTTAAGAAACAGATAATTCTGACGGATTATAAACACCCCAGGGTCTTCTGCTCCTGTGATGGATTCGGCTGGAATCATGATTTGTTCAATAGGATTTTTCAACTCTATCCGCAGCCGGACGAACTGACCGATTTTAAAGACGCCTTCATCATTTCCGATCAGAACCTTGACTTCTCCGCTTCTTGATTCCTTTTGAATCCAGGGTGAGATCATATGAATCTGTCCCCTGTGTTCGGATCCGTCACTGTCGCTTAAAACAAGAACTTCCTGGCCGGTTTTTACGTTGAGCAGGTCTTTTTCGCTCAACTGAAGGAGAGCGTAGACTTGATCTACCGGGTAGATCATGTATAGAGGCTGGTTTTCCTGAGCCCTCTCTCCAATATCCATATACTTTCGGGCAATGATGCCGCTTATAGGAGCCTTGATACGGCACTCCTCCATATACAATTCCAATGTCTTAATCCTGGTCAGTGCGGCCTGCCATTCCGATCTGGCCAGTTGTGCCTCCGCCGACTGAACTCTGGTGTTCAGCTCCATAAACAGGTTCTTCCGCTCTTCCTGATTTTCTGGAAGTTCATATCCTTCCCGGATTAGGTCTTCCTCCCTGAACCCGATCTTTTTAATGCGGAGACTGTATTCGGCTTGTTTCAAAGCGGTTTCTTTTTCACCTGAGCTCAGTTCGATGGACAGGAGTTCTTCCTGTGTGATGCCACCAGCCTCAAAAAGCAGCTTCTTGTTGTCCAGAATGGAGAAGATTCGGACAACATCATCCCGCTTCTGCTCCAGATCCAGTTCGGCATTCTTAATCGTATGAAATTGAGCCTCCATGTTTCTCCGGCTCTCATCCAGCCTCTGTTCCGCCAGGTTCAGGGCTGCTTTTTTTGTTTCAATGCCTGCTTTTGTTTCTTCCATCTGGAGTTCAAGTTTCCTCGTATCCAGCCGTGCCAGAACCTCTCCTTTTTGAACATCATCTCCTTCTTCAAAATAAAGGTCCTGAATGGTTTCTGTGGACTTTGGAACTACATCTGCCTTGTTGATATAGCTGATGGTTCCATAGGTAGATATCTCATTCCGGGAAAGCTCTTTACTACAGATGTACTCTTCCACAATAGGAGGAAGAACGGACGGAACAGATTCCTTCACCTTCTCTCTGCCGCAGGAGCCTGTCAAAAGAATAACAAACACCGTGGAAAGCAGACTTATTACTCTTATTCTGAGTACCATATTAAAGATCCCCCCTGTCTGTTGCTGGTGATGCCGCAAATCTTTTCCAGTTCCTTTTCTAAGCTGTATAGAGCCACAATGTTTTCAATCAGCTCGGTCTGATGATTGGATAAACGGATTTCAGACTTCACATAGTCCAGTCTCGTGAGTTCTCCGATCTTCATCCTGGCCTCTTCGATGATCAGTTTCTCCGATTCCAGACTGATTTTATCTCGGTTGATCTCCAGTCTCTGAAGGTTTAATTGGATGGATTGAGACAGGGAACCCACCTGAAAGGCAATGGACCGCCTCAGTTCTTCTCTCTGAAGCTGAGTCTTGTAAAGACTGGATCTTGCTGTGATGGGATCGATGAGGCCTTCCAGGTTTTCTGCTATATTCACTTCAGAATGGGCCGAGGCGTTATGCTCCAGGGGATTTGATTTTCCTGCCTGAAGACTGACGCTGCCTGGTAATAGAGGGGTTTGAAAAGTAAAAATAATACCCAGAGAGAAGGAGGGTTCATCCAAAGGGAAATCCATGGCTGATACCGAATAATCTGCTGTCCCTTCGATCTTGGGAATCCAGCTTATCCGTGAATCCAGAAGGACTCTTCTGGCATGGGCTTCCTGCAGATACAGGCTCATCAAATCTTTATTATATTCCTGGGCCTTGTTTTTCATATCGGGGATTAAGTTTTGAAGATCTCCCGATTCTGTAGCGTAATCTCCCCTGTAATCCTGATTCAGATGACCCATCAGAGGGGGAAGCTGCTCCAGGGGGAGGGACATCAGGGAGGCGAGGGCATACCGGCTCTTGAGGAGCAGTTCTTCCGTATCTCGTATGTTCAGTGAATATTCGACGGCACTGATTCTTATCTCCAGGTAGTCTGTCTCCCTGAGAACTCCCAATTCGACTTCCAGGGCGGCAATCCGAATCTGTTCCAGAAGGTTTTCATAGGAGCGTCTCTGAATTTCCAGGATTTGACTGTTTTTAAGGACATCCACATATTGGAGGGTCACTTCATGAGCAATGCTGTCTATCAGATCCTGGGCTTTGAGATCTCTGAGCTGCAGATTCCTCTCTGAAGAGCGGTAAGCTGCCAGATCCCGGCCTCCATTGAATAGCAGCTGGTTCATGGATAAACTGAGTTTCCTGACTCTTGAATCGGGGGCACCCTGAGTCACAGAATCCGTTTTTGAAAATCCCAACTGAAGGGAGGGAAGAAAAAGACGGAGCTGAAGACGGAGCCTGCGCCAGGCATCCTGTCTGTCCAGGTTCTCTGCAATAATGCGGCTATTCTGTTCCATGGCCATCTGGACCGATTGATCCAGTGTGACAGAATCCTGATTGAGTCCATGAAGGCAGGGGACCAGAATCAGCAGAATATAGAAAGTCAGGGTATAATCTTTCATCAGAACAGTTTTTTAAATCCCTTTTTGAGTTGGCCGTACATAAAGCTGGACGCAAAAAAAGAGTCTTTTGATTCTTCCGCATGGTAGTACCTGGCGAGGCAATTCCCCTCCCTGTCCTGTACGAGCAGTTCCAGTGACATGGTATTGAGGAGTCTGTAGTCTTTCATATAAGAGTATTCTCTGAGACTGAGGACCATCTCGACCTGGCCCCCGGGCTTCTCCCTGGCAAGGCTGTTTTGTCTATCAATAAGTAAGTTCAGGGACTGATCTGCATTTTTCAATATTTCGTCCCGATTCAGATCCGTTTCCAGACTGATCTCTCCCGGAAGAAGAAACATCTCCACATCTCCCCAGGATTCTGTGCACAGTACCTGAGCTGTCCCGGAATGGGGTAGATTCAAGGTGGAGCAGGAGCCGAAGAGCAGGAATATCAGCAGTAGAAGCAGAATGGCATTGGATTCATCGTTAAAACCATTCTTCTTTCTGCTGGAATACTTAAGGGCGCATGCCTTCATCCTTCACTCCTCCATACCTGTTCATTGTTTCAATTCTGTATAAACAACGCATGAGAATGGTCCGGTGCTTCATCGACTGCACTTATTGAAAATATCAGAGGTTTTGGGGATGGAATTAGATTCATGTTTTCCTTATCTTGAAAGAAAGAAGAGAGGCCCTATGAATATTCAAGCTTTGCATCCCAGATATATCACTGATGAACAGGGCAGAAAAACCGAAGTGATACTTTCTATTGAAGCTTTTAACCAACTCATGGAAGATTTTGATGACTTGGCTGTCATTGCTGAGAGGAAAGATGAACCAACAACATCACATGAAGACTTCCTGGCTGAACTGAAATCTGATGGCCTTATATAAATTAGAGTGGAAAAACACAGGAAAGATGTTTACAAATAGAAAAATGACTCCAGCCGTCAGACTTCGTAACTCCAGGCTCAGCTGCAGGCACTTTGTTGACAACGATTATCAATACCATTCTAACCGGCTGTTGATAACCGGGATTATCACTATGCTCAACTATGCGACCAATGGAGATTCACAAGAATTACAACTGCAAGCCTGTTCATCCGGGAAATGTTTTAAAAGAAGATGTATAAAAGAACTTGACTCAACCCTGCCACTCGGGATTAGATGAAACAAGCGGTTGAGGAAAGTGACTTAGGTGGCAGGATAAAACCGGAATGGGCGGCAGTTTTCACCGGAATGTCCACCATAAGGGAGGGTATGATGAATATTGATATGAAAAAACAGATATTATCCGAAATAGAATCTCTGCCTGAAACCAAGGTAGCATCTTTGCTCGATTACCTGCATTTCCTTAAACAAGAAAAGCAGGAGTATTACCCCAATGCCGAAACGATAGAGGCTCTTCAGGAAGACAGGAGCACTTTCAGCAAATACGATACAGTTGATGAGCTCTTTGATGAATTAGGGATCAACCTGTAATCCATGTATTCTATTGAAGCTTCCGGTAGATTCAAAAAAGACATGAAACAGCTGCAGAAATCAGGTAATAAGCAATATGATCTGACCGAAGTAGGAAAAATCGCCAAACGCCTCGCAAAGCCTGAAATACTACCTCAGAAAAACCATGATCCTTCTCTTTCCGGTAATTGGAAAGGATTTCGGGAATGCCATGTGTCTCCCGACCTGCTACTCATTTATTACTATGATGAAGAAGAACAGATCCTGGTGTTATACAGAGTCGGCTCCCATTCTGAATTATTCAGAATGGGAGCCGTCAGGCTTCGTAACATCCGGCTCAGCTGCAGGCCACCGACCTGACTGCTGCAGCCACTTTGTTACGATTATCAATTCCCATTCTAACCGGCTGTTGCCAGCACTGCGGAACTCGCCGGGGGTATACACCCGGCGAGTTCTGCGTCTTTGCGGATCGGGAAATTGCCAACCCTGTCGTGTGGGGTCGGGCTGCTCCAGGTTGCATGAGCGAGCAGCAAATCAGAATGATTTGTGACCAGCTCGGGCTCCGCTGTCGCTGCGGCCTCTTCGGGTCTGCCTGCGGCAACCTGCTTATAGCTTCGCTTTTGTTTTTA
>NZ_JAQIBL010000269.1 GCF_027859075.1 Oceanispirochaeta sp.
ACCATTCGTATAACAGATTCATCATCTACAATAAGAATACATCCTTTTCCCGGGGTCATTGAAGAATCCTGAGAACGACTCTCCGGCTGATCCTCTATAAGGGGGAGGTAGAGTTTGAAGGATGTTCCATGATTTAACTCACTGGTAACACTGATGGCTCCCTGATGCTGCTGTATGGCACTATAAACAGCAGAAAGGCCCAGGCCGGTTCCTGTTCCGGATCTTTTTGTAGTAAAGAAGGGTTCAAAAATATGATCCAGAATTTCCGGGGCAATCCCCTCACCATTGTCCAGAAACTCAATTTCGAGATACATCCCGGGGGCGATATCGAAGGGGCTGGTATGACAATATTCAGTATTAAGCTCAGTAATTTTACTTATAATTATCAATTCACCACCATCCGGCATGGCATGGGCCGCATTGATACCAAGATTCATAAAAGTATTCTGAAGTTGAGTGAAATCGCCCTTTACATTAGACAACTCTGCATTGAGAGCTGTATGGATCTTTATACTCTTATCAAGACTCCTATCAAGAAGAGCGACCGCCCCCTCTATGGCTTTATGCAGATCAATGACAGTAAAGACGTTTCTACCTTTATGGGAAAAAATCAAAAGTTTACCCGTCAGTTCTGCCGCACGTTTAGCTGAATTGATAATGAGAGAGAGGAACTCTTTAGCCTTTGGATCTTCCTTCACCATGGACTGCAGGAGTTCTGCCCCCCCCAGGATTCCACCACGCATATTATTAAAGTCATGAGCAATCCCTCCGGCCAGCTGGCCAAGAACATCCATCTTTTGACTTTGCCTGAGGGATTCTTCCATCAAAACCCTTTCTGTAACATCATCAATACGAACAACTGCACCATGAATACCATTGGCAATTAGGGGGTAAACGGTCAAGTCATTATAAAGGATTTTTCCATTGTCATAGCGGACACTGTTTGTATGGTGTTGTTTCTGTCTTTTGCTAATGGAGTCCCTGATGGTCTCCATTTCGTCAGAAAATTGAGGTAAAACAAGATCAAGAGACTGACCAATGACCTTATTCCCCGTAAATCCTGTTTTATTCTCGGCCTCTTTATTCCATTGAGTGATAATTCCTTCGGGATTAACACCGATAAGAATGGATGGCATGGAATTGATTATATTATCGATATAATTGTGGGCTTTCTGGAGTTCCTGAGTACGCTCCCCAACACGCTGTTCCAGGTTTTCCCGGATTTCCATCAGAGATCCATTGGCGGTGTTCAGCTCTTCGATGGTTTCTCCCTGTTCATCATTTGTCCTTTTCAGTTCCATAGTGCGGTCATCTAAGATTTTTTCCAGATTGCTATGATGAGCCCGCAATTCAGAAACCATCAAATTGATGGAGTGAGAAAGATCTCCCACCTCGGATTTTGTTTTCAGATCACTCCTGATGGTTCTGTCCCCTTCTGCAATCTTCCGGGCCATGACTGTGAGATCTTCGATGGGTTTGACAACAGTGTGCACCATAAAATACATAATAATTGCGCCGAGAATAAGACCTGCGAGGAGTATGAGAATGTTTGTATAGGTGATGTTTCTGATCTCTGATGTAATATCCCCGTAACTGCCTTGGACCCCCAGAGACCAGGCCTCAGAAGGAATGGGAGAAAAGGCTATATATTGTCTCCTGGCTCTATCTCCATAGCTGGCAAATCCTGTTTTTTGATCCACCATGGCTTGGGCAACATCGCCGAATGAATCGAGGGATGAGAAGTCATCTACATATCCTGACAGGATAAGATTTTTATCCTTATGATGAAGGAGGAGACCCTTATGATCAATTACAAAAATAGACCCAGAACTTCCGATCTGCACCGTACTGATTTCCTTGAAGAGAATTCGAAGAGGGAGAACAAGGGCAACGACCCCTTCGACACTGGGTTCCTTATGAACAACATAAGACAGCCGGGCAGGAGCAAAAAGAATGATAGATTGACTCCCGAAATAACTGCCGGGAGAAGAGAGAACAGGAACTTTCTCTGTGAAAGCCTTTTGCCAGGCCTCCATCCTGCTCAAATCTATCCCCATATAGGTTTTTTCGAAGGGTGCCATATCCCGGACTAAACCATTGGAAGCGGTGTAAAAAATATGTGGAAACTGAGGATAGCGTTTTCGATACGCCTTGAGAGATGTTTCAATATTAATGGAAGTAATGACAGCACTGCTCAAATCTTCAGAAATATTCTGATACTGGATAATCCTGGATTCCAGATTATCAGAAGAGCTCTTACTCAAGAGCTGTGCCTGCTCCAAGGCCTGATCTTCCATGGCCTGGGAAGACTGAACCAGCGTAAAAAGTGAACTTAATCCATAAACAAGAATTATGACTGGAAGGATGGCAAGCATCAGACGGGATTGTATTTTCAGAACTTATTTCTCCTCTGATTATCATTATCGGATTTAAAATTTTTAAAGTAAGAACATCCCCGTAGAAAAGAAAAATAAAAACCCTTTATTCTCTATAATATATAATATAATTCAAATGCTAAATGGGAGACAATAAATGAATGGGAAAAGAAAGATCCTTCTATTGATGATCTCTGTTTCTATTTTAATCTTTTCTACCTGCAGTGGGAAGAAAGTAGAGATTGTAATTATGAAAGAATCAGCTTCTTCAACAGGCAATGAAAAAGCAACTGTAAATATTGATGAAGAGAGCAAACCCCTCATCAGAATTGGTCCCACTGATACTGTGAAAATTATGGTCCGCCAGGATGGGGCTCCGGGAATGTACCTGGGAGA
>NZ_JAQIBL010000270.1 GCF_027859075.1 Oceanispirochaeta sp.
GACTATAAGCAACTATAAACACAGGGTCTACGAAAAGTTGCATGTCAATTCGGAAGCGCTGCTGACCCGCTATGCCCTGGAGATGAAACTTATCGAATAGTCTGCAGGGAATTTCCTACAAGAAAATAATCCTCTGCCTACAATCTACTCAGCATTGACTTATATATCTTTTACAAATAAGGAATTACCATTTAATTAGATCTCGAGTAAATACAAGGAGTCAAAGGGCTATGGGAAAGGTTAAAAAAGAAGAAAAAGACCAAACTCTTCCCAAATCACTGACTGGTATTCAGGGTTTGGATGAAATAACCAACGGCGGATTACCAAAGGGAAGACCAACTCTCATCTGCGGAAGTGCCGGCTGCGGAAAAACGCTTTTTGGTATGGAGTTCCTTGTTCGCGGTGCCAGAATGTATAAAGAACCGGGCGTTTTTATATCTTTTGAAGAATCCGTTAAGGACCTGGCAGTAAATGTGGCATCCCTCGGTTTTGATCTGGACGATCTCGTTAAAAACAAAAAAATGGTGATCGACTATGTCCAAATCGATCGAAGTGAAATTGAAGAATCAGGTGAATTCAATTTAGAGGGTTTATTCATCAGGCTCGCTGCTGCAATTGATTCCATTGGCGCAAAACGAATTGTGATCGATACTATCGAACCATTGTTTGGCGGTATACCAAACCAGGTAATTTTGCGTTCAGAATTACATCGTTTATTTTGCTGGCTGAAAGACAAAGGGATTACAGCCATAATTACTGCTGAACGGGGAAATAAATCTCTTACAAGCCAGGGGTTGGAAGAATATGTTTCCGATTGCGTTATTGTGCTTGATAATCGGATTATCGATCAAAAATCCACACGCCGGCTTCGGATTGTCAAGTATCGCGGTTCAGTTCATGGTACTAACGAGTTTCCATTTCTGATTAATGAAAATGGAATTTCGGTATTACCAATAACTTCTCTGAGTTTGAACTCTATTGTATCGAACGACAGGATATCCAGCGGGATTCCCGCCCTCGATGATATGCTTGAAGGCAAAGGTTACTACCGCGGCAGCACTGTCCTCGTTTCCGGCACTGCCGGTTCGGGAAAAACAAGCATTGCTGCCCATTTTGCTGATGCCGCCTGTAAGAGGGGTGAACGGGTTCTGGTTTTCTGCTACGAAGAGTCTCCCAGCCAGATTAAACGAAATATGCTTTCAATCGGAATTAATCTGGAATTATGGGAAGAGAAAGAGCTGCTTCTTTTCCATGCCACACGACCCACATTGTACGGGCTGGATATGCATCTTTCAGTTACCCAAAAGAGTGTCATCGACTTCAAGCCTCATATTGTAATATTCGATCCTATCAACACATTTTCAGTTGGTAATAACGATATTGATATCAACAAGATGCTCATAAGCCTTGTTGATTTTCTTAAGATGAAGCATGTAACTACCTTATTCACTGCTTTAACTGGTTCCGGCGGCGCTTCAGGTCATTCATCTGTTTCGGGCTCTTATATGGTTGATACCTGGTTGTTTCTTCGGGATATAGAAATCGGAGATGAGCGTAACCGCACAATGTATATCATCAAATCACGCGGTATGGCTAACTCCAATCAGGTACGCGAATTTATTCTAACCGATAAAGGGGTGGATTTGCGTGATGTTTATACCGGCCCCTCCGGTGTTTTAACGGGTTCTGCCCGCCTGGCCCGGGAAGCAGAAGAAAAAGCTGATGAACTGCTTATAAAGGAAGATGGAGAACGAAAGCAGCTTGTCCTGGAGCGGAAAAGAAAAGCCCTTGAAGCTCAAATTGAATCTATCAGAATAGAGTTTGAAGCGGAAGAGTTAGTTGCGGCAAATGAATTGATTATCGAGCAGAATAAAATTATGAGATTGAAACAAGACCGGTTCGAAATGTCAAAAAGCAGAAAAGCCGGCTCCTCTGTAACTCAAAAAACTTTAAATGGGAAGAAAACATCTAAAAGGGGCAGCCATGAAACAATATCCTGATGCTAAACCAGCTGAAGAAAGGTATATCCTGAAATTATATATTGCCGGAACGACATTACGATCTACCCATGCTATTGCAAATATAAAAAAGATTTGTGAAGAACATCTAAAGGGTCAATATCAATTGAAGGTGATCGATCTTTACCAGCAGCCCGGCCTGGCAAAGGGAGAACAGATAATTGCCTTGCCGACTCTTATTAGAAAGATCCCGCCCCCCTTAAGGCGTGTCATTGGCGATTTATCAAATACTGAAAAGGTACTGATTGGTCTTGATCTGCAAAAGGTAGAATAGGAGCAGCAAATGGCAGAGAAAATATTAAGCTATAAGCAATTACTTCTTGACAATAAAAATCTGCATTCCAGACTGATTGAAGTCGAGGAGGCGTTGAGCGCATTCCAGAACGGAGAAACCGATGCAATTGTTTTTTCGGGTAATGAGGGTGAAAAGATTTTTTCTCTTACATCAGAAGAAACCCCCTACCGGGTGTTTATTGAAAAAATGAGTGAAGGAGCGGTAACCCTTAATTCAGAAGGTGTAGTTCTATATTGCAATCAGCGATTCGCAGTACTTGTAAATGAGTCAATTGAAAATATTATCGGTTCATCTTTCCTTCGTTTTTTGGGAAAAGGTGATAAACAAACTTTCAACAATCTTCTTAAAAACGGGATAAAAGAAAAGGCTGAGTTGAGAATTATCCTTCAAAACCATAATATAAGTACAGAGAAAATCCTGCGTCTTTCATTAAATTCGTCACCACTGGAATCTTTAGGAGCCCTTTGTATTATTATTACTGATATAACTGAGTTCCTCAATATTGAAGCCGATTTGCATAATGTTCAAGCAACATTGGAAGAAAAGGTAGTAGAGCGGACAGCCGAACTGGGTAAGAAAATGGAAGAATTGGTAGAATCTGAAATAAAATATAGAGGATTATACAATAGCATAAGAGACGCTATTTTAATTGCTGATAATGATAGGAAAATAATTGAATGCAATCAATCTTTTTCTGATTTGTTCGGATATTCGTTAAGCGAAATTATTAATAAAGAAACGGTCTACGTTTATGAAAATAAGGGACAGTTCGCCGAGCTTGGGCAGGCTTTACAGCGGCATCTTGGCGATGCCTCTCCTTTTTTATATACAGTAAATTATAAAAAAAAGAATGGCGAGATATTCCCCGGAGAAACCAGTATCTATTTTTTGAAGGATAATAATGGAAATACAACAGGTTTTATTGGATTAATAAGGGATGTCACCGAGCGTATAAAAAAAGAAATAGAGCTTAAAATGCTCAGCACTGCAATTGAACAATCCGTAGAAGTGATTGTGATTACTGATACATCCGGAAACATTCAATATATCAATCCGGCTTTTGAGAAAGTGACCGGATATTCCCGTGATGAGGTTATTGGCCGCAATCCCCGCCTTCTGAAATGCGGGAAACAGAATGATGCCTTTTACATTGATCTCTGGGAGACTATTTCAAAGGGTCTTATTTGGCGGGGAATTATGATTAACCGCTGTAAAAACGGCAGCCTGTACACAGAAGAAGCTATTATTTCACCATTGCTCGATGAATCAGCGAATGTTTCTCACTATGTGGCCGTAAAACGGAATGTTTCCAAAGAGCTGGAGTTAGAAGGCATGTTTAGGCAGGCTCAGAAGATGGAATCCATCGGTATGCTTGCCGGGGGGATAGCTCACGACTTTAACAATATTCTTACTATCATAAAAAGTTACAGTGAGCTGCTTATGGGTAAATTATCCAAAGATAAAGAGTTAAGTGAATTCGTCCTCAGAATCGACGAAGCTGCCGATAGGGCCACAGCCCTGACAAGGCAATTACTGGCTTTCGGAAGAAAGCAGGTCATGAAAATGGAACCGGTTTGCCTCAATAATCTTATTACAAATATGGAAAGCATAATGAAACGGCTAATGGGGGAAGAATACTATTTATTTACAGATCTCAAGGCTGGTCCTTCAGTTATAGATGCCGATCCTCATCAGATAGAGCAGATAGTAATGAATCTCTGTGTCAATGCCCGTGATGCAATGCCTTCGGGTGGAAAAGTGTATATTCGCACCAGGAATATGGAAAAACGGGTCGCTTTAATTGTAGAAGATACAGGTGAGGGGATAGCGCCTGAAGTACTACCAAATATTTTTGAACCATTCTTTACAACAAAGAATAAAGACAAGGGAACAGGCCTTGGACTGTCTGTGATTTACGGCATCGTAACACAGCATAATGCAGAAATTCAGGTTGACAGTCCTTCGGGGAAAGGGGCCGTTTTCTGTATTAAGTTCAAACCTTCCGTATCAAAGGTAGAAAATAACGAAAAGGAAACAGTGGATATAGTTTATCAGGGGGGCAGGAACATCCTATTCCTTGAAGATGATGAAATAATCCGTGAGATAACACAAATGAGATTTGAAGAAAAAAATTTTACAGTCTTTTCTGCTGAATCAATCACAGAGGCACTAAAGATTTTTCACCAGCACATGGATGAGATCGATATTGTATTCAGCGATGTAGTTCTTCCTGACGGATCGGGGCTGGATTTCGTAGACAGAATAACTTCTAAAAAAGAAGATATGAAAGTTATATTGACAAGCGGATATACCGATGAAAAGTCTCATCTGGAACGAATCCTGAAAAAAGGATTTCAATTTATTCAAAAACCATACACCCCAGATGACGTCCTTCAATTAATATCAGCAGGTAATAATGAAGAGGGAAAGTAATGAGCACTAAACATTTTGCATATAAGGAAAATAAGGAACTTCAGAGACTTTCAGGAGGTATTGCCCATGATCTTAATAATACTATTATGGTTATTGATGGTTTTTCAGAATGTTTAAAAAAGACCTCAGGGCTATCTGAAAAGCAGGTAAGATATATCGATCAAATAAAGAAAGCAACGGTGCAGATCGATAATTTAACAAACATCCTCATAACAATATGCGAGCGGTCCATTCTTAATATGAGCTATTTTAATCTTAAGGAATTGATAGAGACCTTTATTAAAGAAAAAGTGAACAGTGAAGGATTTCTGCATAAAATCGATCTACAAAGTGAAACCGCGGAAACCAGCATTAATTTCGACCGAAGCAGGATACTGACTGTACTGGAAAGCCTCTATCAGAATTCCGTGTATCCCAATGAAGAATCCAGGCACATTTCATATAAAATAGTCGGGAAGAGTATATCTGAAGATGATCAAATAGAAGGGATGCCCCCGGGAGAATATATTATACTGGACATTTGTGATGATGGCCCCGGAATTGAAGAAAAAGACATTGCTGATATCTTTAGCCCCTATTTCAGTACAAAACCCCACGGAAAGGGAAAAGGGCTGGGACTTACTGTCTGTGCCGGAATCGTACATCAATGCGGTGCTTACATTGAAACTATTCGGCCTCTGGAAAAGGGCTGTCTTTTCAGGATTTATTTTCCTGATAATTCAAGGAAGCCCGCCGGAGATTCTGATGATATCTATGCCGGAAAACAGGTAAAAACGATACTGCTGATCAATGATGATAAGATAATACGTGAATTGATGAAGCAGTCATTGATCACAGCCGGTTATTCATTCTATTCCACTTCTTCTGCTGAAGAAGGATTGAGCATCATTAAAACATTCCCCATTGATGTTCTGGTGACGGAACTTCTCCTTCCCGTTTCCAATGGTTATGAGCTGGTACATAAACTCCAAAAGAGCAGAAAAAATCTGAATGTGATTTTTCTTACCAACTATTCTGATAATACAAATGATTTAAGCAAGATTGAGAATATACGATTTCTTCAGAAACCGATTAAACCCAGTATGCTTATTAAGGAGATTCAGCAAATCACTAATGAGGGGCGCTACAGTGAAAACCCTGAATGATGGTTTGGCTCATAGACCCATGCATGTCCTGATTGCCGATGATGATGAAGGAGTCCGAGAGCTGCTTGAAGTTCTTTGCGGCAATCTCGGTTATGTCACCTCTTCAGTTTCAGACGGGGAGAGTGCACTTTCTGCTATAATCGCGGAAAAACCTGACCTTGTACTTTTAGATTGTATTATGCCCGGAATGAATGGATTTGAGGTTATTAAAGAAATTAAGAAAATAGATTCTTTAAAACATATTCCCATACTGCTGCTTACAGGGTTGACTTCAAGAGAGGACCGAATTAAGGGTATTACTGCCGGCGCCAATGATTTTCTGACAAAACCTATCGATGAAGAGGAATTATCTTTAAGACTGAAAAATGCTTTTCAGATAAAAGCGTATCAGAATCTGCTGGAGAATGAAAAAGTGTTATTGGATAATCTGGTAATTGAACGAACCATTGAACTCCAGACAGCTCTGGATCAGACTAAGGAAGCCTGTACTGATACTATCTATCGAATGGCCATCCTTTCGGAATACCGGGACTCTGATACGGGAGCCCATATTCAAAGAATAGGGGCATTTGCCAGGATTCTATCCCGTCTGGCGGGATATTCCGAAGATTTTCAGGAAGATATTTATTACAGTGCCATACTTCATGATATCGGGAAAATCGGTATTCCCGATTCTATTCTGTTAAAAAATGGAAGCCTGGAGAAGGAAGAGTGGGCCAGAATGATGAATCATACGGAAATAGGCGCCAAAATCCTGGGCAATTCAAAATCATCTTATATTACCATGGCTAAGAAAATTGCCCATTTTCACCATGAGCGTTGGGACGGCGGCGGTTATCCTGACGGCTTGACCGGTACTCAAATTCCGGTTGAAGCCAGAATTACCAATATAGTTGACCAGTACGATGCCCTCCGTTCAGACAGACCGTATAAAAAAGGGTTCTCTCATGAGGCTTCTATCGAGATTATTTTTATAGGAGACGGGCGTACAAAACCGGAGCATTTTGATCCTGACCTGCTCAAATGTTTTATGAAAAACCATCTGGAGTTTCGCGATATCTTCAGGAAGATGCAGGATGATACGGTGCTTATTAAAGAGTCCGGGTTAGGTGGTTAAGGAAAGATAAGTGTAGCAATCAATTCTGATGCTTCCGCTTTTCCCTTTGCCGGGTAATGCCCAACGAAGTTTTCTCAATCCGCCGGTCCCTTGAATCATATCGCCGGCTTCAGGGTTCTCACAAAGATAAACTTCCAACTCCCTCAAGTGATCTTCGGAAAGCTTTGCACTTGACCATTTTTTTCAAAAGCTGGCATGTAGACGAATTCACGTGTTATATAGAAATGTTGCACCCTATTAAATAGGGTATCAATGGGGCATTGTTTACTTTTTTCTTCAACTCCCCTGTAGCTTTTCTCCAAGGGAGTAGATGGGAGATTTCAACTCTTTACTTTCTTATAGCCGTATAAACAGTACCCTCGGAAGAGCCTCCTGTAATCGGATTTTCAAATTGAATATGATGGGACTCTGAATGACTGAACACTTTTGCCAAATGATCGCAAAAAGCTTTCTCTGGGGCACCATCCGCCCAGAGACCGAACACAGCTCCTTTTTTTAAGTGCCTGGAAAACTCAGACAGTCCCTGTTCCGTATAAAAATGCTTATTTGTCTGGTTTAATACATGTGTCGGTGTGTGATCAATGTCCAATAGAATAACATCATATTTTTTATCCGGAAATTCAGGATTAAAACTTTTAGTATCATCCCGTGATACTGCAAAAAAATCAGCCTGAATGATTTGGCAGCGGGAATCTTCTGTTAAGGTCTTACCCAGAGGTACCAGATGTTTCTGATGCCACTCAATGACGGCATCCAGATACTCAATAATAACAAGAGATTTAACATGTCTATCTTCCAGGGCGGCCGCCGCAGTGTAACCGAGGCCCAATCCACCGACTATGATATCCAGCTCCTCATGATCTGTTTTATCCAGCCCTATCCTGGCCAGCTGAGACTCTGATTCATGGAACAGGCTCGTCATTAAATAATGTTCACCCAGTTTTACTTCATAAATATCAGTATCTCCAAGCTGGAACATCCTCCGCCTGCGAAGCATCAAATCTCCAATAGGAGTTTTCTTAAAATCCAATTCTTCATAATTCTGGCTCATATAATCACCTTATACTGAAGACCCTAAGCCCAAAGCTTTTTGTTGGATTTTTTTTAATAAAAGAGCGTCAGCCCGTCGGATAGTTTTTACACGTCTAAGTACTGAATGGGTAAAGATCAATAATAATCAGATCCTTTTTTCATTCTAATATCTATAGAGGTCATCTTGCCTTCATTAAAAATTATAAAGCAAAAATGCAGCTAATCAGAGGCCCGATCTGTGACTTCTGATTAGCTATCAAGAAAGAATCAATCCAGGGATTTTGTTCTGACCCTCTCCAGTGCCCAGTAGGTATATTTCCGGACTTTTTTGTCCGGGTCCTGCTCCAGATCCTTCAGAATTTCCGTTCCTTCTTCGGTACTGAGAATTTCCAGCGCCATGGTCACCTCGATGCGGACATCTCTATTCGGATCTCTGGCTGCCAGAACGATTCCACGAAAAGCGGATTTTGTTCTGATGGCTGCCAGGAAGGATGCCGATTCCTGCCGTATGGAGGAGTTCCTGTTTTTCAGCTTACGGATATGATTTTCCACAAATCCTGTTGATTCCAGAACCTCGGCGATATAGTGGTGCAGAGAAGGAATGTCCTCTTTTAAAAGTTCCACCATCATTTTTTCACCTTCGTAACCCATGAGCTTAAAGAGAGTACTCATATCTTCTCTCAGCTGAGGTCCGGCGTCCTTGAACAGTTCGATGGCAGCAGTAATACTCTTTTTGTCTTTTTTCCGACTCAGGCTACGCATACAGTCTTTCTTATATTCATCATCATTCGCAATTTTCCTGACCAGGATTCCAACTGCCGCGGCACTCCCGGAGGCACCGAGTCCTTCAATGACACCGAGGATAACCGTGTCTACTTCATTCTTGTCATTCAGCATGGCTTCCAGATCTTTCAAAACCCCAGGGGAACCACTGACTCCCAGTGCCCTGGCAACTTCCATCCGCACTCTATCGACGGGATCTCTCAGCATATTCACGCAGCGTGCCAGTTCTTTTGTTTCCTGGTATTCCACCAAAGCCCAGATACTGGCGATTCTGACATCCGGATTTGAATCATCCAAAGCTTCTCGGATCTCTTTCAGAAAAGTCTTCTTTCCTGTGGCCGGCAGAGAGACGATGATGGCGGCCCGGCTCTGGGCATCAATGGAATCGAGAATGGATTTGACTCTTTCATTGAATAGATCTTCTGAATAGGAACTGAGCATCACCGCAAATTCCCGGGCTTCCTCCAGAGGAAGAATGGGAAGATTTTCCAGAATGATCTGAAGGCAGCTTGCATTCTTCATTTCGCCGAGGGTCTTTAGAGCCTGAATCCTCACTTTATGAGAAAAAACATCCCGTCCCTGACGGATAATGTCCATGACGATTCCCAGAACATCCGATTCGGGCATGGTCAGCAGTACCTGCCTCAGCTCATCCTTGAGAGAGAAATCAGGATCCTTTAAAAAAACTTCCAATACAGGCAATAATTGAGAGGAGCCTCTCGGGGGCAGTGCTTTCAGGACATCCTTTAAAAGACCTGGTTGTCCCTGGATATCAAGTAATTCCTGCTTCATCAGGGCAATGGCCCTGTCACTTCCCCTCAATTGAACACAGCTCAATGTGTTCTGATACAACTCTGTCAGCTCAACATCCTCTTTTTGACTCACATCCTGTGCAAAAACCCGGTCTGCCAGATTCTCGATGGACTCCTGAGGGCCTGCCGTTTTCAGCAGACGAGAGGCTAATAGTAAAGAGCCTCGATTGTTGTTGGATCGGATCTCCTTGAGAAAACCTGTTACATTCACTTCCAGAGCCTTTTTCAGAAGATCATAGTTCCTCTCAAGCTGCTGGGTATCATTTATATAACTCTCTCGGAAGAGGCGGCCCAGAACTGAACAGTCCTGGAGGTAACGAGCCGCATTCTGTCTCAGTTCCAGGTCATCTCCCGCCAGAACTCCCAGAGCCAGATCCTGATCTTCAGGAGAGTTATGATCGAGGAGCTGAATGACATGAAGAATCTGTTCGTTATTCAAACTCTTCAGATCCAGGGAATAGGAAGAGCTGAAGTCTTTTACAATTCTTTCCTTAGCCGCTTTTCGAACTTCAAATACAGGATCCTTCAGGAGAAGATTAAAGAGTCGGTCATACAGGCTGTCCTTGCCCGCGTCATCGGTCCCGAAGGGTTTTACATCCTTGGGAATATCCTTCACGACAATAGATCTGACAAGGGAATGAGAGTCATCGAAGGACTCCCAAACAGCTCGAATCGATCTTTCTTCCTCATCATAAAGAAGGATATTTATTGCAAAATAGCGAGCCGCCCATTCAGGATCACCCGTCATTTCACGGATTTCATCCAAACGGCTTTCAAACAGATTGAGACCTTTGTTTCCATCAAAGATCTCACCTCTTCCAGAGAGAGCAATACGACGCAGCTTTAAAAAATCCTTGCTTGCATTCAGATATTGATCCAGCTTCAAAGCCGTTTTCTGATGGTCCAATGCTCTGATGAAAACAGAGTAAAGGCCTTTATCTGCAGCAAACTCCAGAATCCATGCCTGCAGGGTTTTACTGCTTTTGGCCTTGTATCTGTTGATCCAGGGATCCGTCAGTTCAAGAAGTTCAGGTATATTCACGTCTTTTTTACGAGCGATCTCAACAATACGAGATGATTTACGGAACAAATATTCGGGACTGAACCTTGTAAGAACTTCTGCTCTCTTCAGATCAGGATCTTCCGCTACGGCTTCGATCATTTGGCGGAATTTTTTATTTTTGAGGATTCTGAGGATTACCAGGATGATAATCCCCAGCACAATAACCGCCGCGGCGATTAAAAAATAGAGGGGAAAAGTATTAAAAAATTGAATTATCTTGTCCATTAACATACTCCTATCTACCTACCGAGGCTGTACACAGCCTCGGTGATTTCCTACAAAAGGGCTATTAGCGCATTCCGGAAACATTATATATTTGTATAGGTTTCACTTTGCCTTTGACTGTGACAGCATCTCTGGGTTGAATGATAAATCGGTCATCCAGGAGACTGCGGGTATCTTCGGTTATAATAATTTCCCCGGCTCCGGAAACACCTTCCAGCCGGGCAGCAAGATTCACAGTATCTCCAATGACCGTGTAGTCCATCCTCCGGTTGCTTCCCAGGTTACCCGCAACGAGGTCACCTGAATGCATTCCGAAACCGACCTTCAATTGAGCTGCCCTACCGGTGAAAAATTGGCGATCCTTCGCCTTCACCAGATTTTGAATCTCCACTGCACAGGAAACCGCTTTAATGGCATCTTCACTCTCATTCACAAGTGGAACACCCCAGGCCGCCATAATGCAGTCTCCGATGAATTTATCGATATAGCCACCGTATTTGATAACAATTTCAACAGCCTCAGTAAAATATTCATTTAAAACTTCAATGATATACTCGGGAGATTTATTTTCTGAAAATGAAGTATAGCCCCGGATATCCGCGAAGAAGACTGTAGCATTTTTGCTTCCGCCTCCGGGTTTTATCAACTCGGGAGAATCCATAAGGCTCTGTACTATATCGCTGGACATATAACGGGCAAACATATCCTTGATGACACGTCGGTCTTCTGTCGCCACATTCACTGATGCCTTGAGTTCCTGCTCCCGTGTTTGATCTGTGAAAAGAAGAGTCAGACCCTTGTGTTTTCCCCGAACTCCCTTCAGTGGCGAGACATTCAGAGAAAAATCCATGTCTTTTTCCTCACCGTCTCTTTTATATATCCCTTCCAATCCAAGGATTTCCTGCCCGGAAGTGCCAACTTTTACAGCCGTTGTCAGGAGTTTCTTGCTCAATCCTTTTTTAAAATATTGAACAAGGGGAATTCCCAGGGAGGTTTTGTCCATGCCCATGGACACTTCAGCACTTTGATTGAAGTATTCGATATTGTTTTTTTCATCGGTGGTGATAAGAATATTTGTCATTGATTCGAAGATACTCTCCTGATAACGTTCCAGGTCTTCTACCTGTTTAACATATTCCTTCAGCTCCTTGTATAATCTGGAATTCTGAAGCATACCGCTGGCCTGGGTGCTATAAGAATTCAAAAAATTGAA